>SVPT01000047.1 GCA_015065695.1 Oscillospiraceae bacterium
AGCTTGAGCGGCAGTCGATATATTACCCTGACGAGCGGTACGGCTTTACCGATTACGGCGACGGCTGGTACGGCGTTTACAGGTGAGCGGGCGGCGGCGGCTTTCCACATACTCAAAATTCTGCACTGCGACATACTACATACACCAACCAAGGAGATAAACGCATATGTTCGACAGATTGATTTCCATTATCGAAAACCGCGAATTGTTCAGCGAGAATTATTTCGCAGAGCGTGACATTGATGAACTGGTTGACCTGAGATACTCAGCCAATTTCGACCGCCAGTGGATGAGGGTGTACAACGACCTGAAGCAGACCACTCCTGACGCGGAAACAACGCAGACCATCGACAAAATCAGGGAGCTTTCCTTCCTGATGGCTTACGGCATGACCGAGTCTGACGACATTGCCGGACTGCTTTCCGACGACTTTGAGCTTATCTGCAAGGCGCATCTGGCGGGCTACAACGATGGCTGGCTCAACGCACTGATTTGCGCCTATGCCGCGGGGCAATTCCCCTGCGGTACGCTGGACCCCACCGACAAGGACATCACCGCCTGTATGCAGGACTGGCTGGGCTGACAGCCCCTACCCCCATCAAACAACCACAGGAGGCAAGTGCTATGAAATACACCCAGGCGGGTGCTGACAGCATCCCACAGCTTGTGAGCATGAGGATAGAGTACATACGGGACGACCACGGCTCTCTTGACGCGGCTGACGAGCAGATTATGCGGAGCAGGCTGCCCGATTATTTTGAGCGGCATCTGGGCAGGGATCTGTTCGCCTTTATTGCGGAGGAAAACGACACTGTCGTTGCCACCGCACTGCTGCTGATTATTGAGAAGCCCTCCAATCCCAATTTTATCAGCGGCTTTGTGGGCAACGTCCTCAACGTCTACACCCTGCCCGAATACAGGCGGCAGGGCATATCCACCATGCTGATGGAGCAGCTTATCGCCTTTGCAAGGCAGCGCGGACTGGATTTCCTTGAGCTGAGTGCCACCGACGTTGGCTATCCTATGTACAGGCGAATCGGGTTTGTGCGCCACGAATCACCGTACACGCCCATGCGGCTGGTGCTGCAGGACGCAGGCAAGCGAATATGAAACAATTCCACAGGAGGCAAGTGATATGAAATACACGCAGGCGGGCACTGACAGAATCCCGCAGCTTGTGCGCATGAGGATTGAGTACATACAGCACGACCACGTCCGTCTTTGCTCGGCTGACGAGCGGATTATGCCGACAAGGCAGCCCCATTGTCCCGACTATTATGTACGGCATGTGCGGCATCTTAACAAGGATTTATTCGCCTTTACTGCGGAGGATAACGGCACCGTTGTTGCCGCCTCACTGCTGCAGGTCATCGAAAAGCCCTCATCCCCCATCTTTTTCATCGGTCGTGCGGGCGAGGCACTCAACGTCTTTACCATGCCCGAATATCGGCGGCAGGGCATTTCCACCGCGCTGAAGAAGATAATCATTGCCTTTGCGCGGCAGTATAGAGTGGGTTTTCTTGAGCTGAGAGACACCGAAGCGGCACACCCTATGCACGAAAAAATCGGGTTTGCTCACCACCAACTGACCCCTCCCCCTGTAAGGCGGCTGCTGTAGGGCGCAGGCAAGCACATTTCGGCGGGAGCAAGCCCCCGCCCTACGATTGGTGCCCATGGCAAGCAGAGCAGCTGCACAGAACCACAAAAATCTGAAAACTGGCAGAGCCAAAAACGACTTCTGCACATTCGCCGCGACATGATAGGCGAAAAAATCATGGAAATGGAAAACGGAAAATACTGGCTTGTTCAGCAATAAAGACGTGCAAAGACAAAGTAACCCCGAAGGTTTGAGGCATATCCTTAACGAACAATCAACACCATCTTGCCGTAGGGCGGGGGGCTTGCTCCCGCCACTAAACTAAACAAACTGCTGCAGCACCAGATGAATGGTGCTGCGGTTAACTATTTGACATATTAGAATTTGTCGTGCAGCAGAAAACCCGCTCCCCATTTTGCGAGGGCACAATTATACGCACTGTACCAGTGCATTGCGTTTGTACAATCACATAAACAAACGAGCATCCAGCAAAAAACGCCGGATGCTCGTCTTTTCTTTTTGCAGGATAAATCCATCCTTAAGAATCCTCCCGCCGTGGGGCTTTTGTTTTTCTGTTATGTCAGGCAAATAATCACAACCCTATATTGTTCAGGTTGTTTTCCTCGTCGGGAAGTCGGGGTCTGTCCACTGGCACACCGTGCTTTTCCAGCATGGCGATGAGGTAGCGGGTATTGGCAACATATGGGTCAATGCTCACCCGTCTGCCCTTACCCTTGTGACACTTGACCACCGTTTCATACTGGGTTACCTCGCAGCTTTTGCAGTCGGCATATCTGACCTGTCGGTATTTGCCGAAGATGCCTCTGACGGTGAAATAGTCCCTGTCGATGTACAGGTCAATGCGCCACACCAGCGCCGCTGTCATCAGCAGAAAGCCTATCAGAACGAACACGCCAAAGACTATACCTGCGGCGAGATTGGCTTCGTCGATGGGAAAAACCAGCATCAGAACCAGTGCTGCCGTGAAGAATGCCGCGCATATCCCGCCTATCCAGACATATGCTCTTGGCATACGCAGCAGCACATGACTTGCTCCCTCGTTTTTCAGCCGCTCCTTTTCGTTGCCCGAGGCGATGGCGGTGAAGATAGCGGTGACGATGATGGGAATAACAGCACCGATGATTATCTTATCCAAAATATGTATCCCCCTTGTTTGTGGTTTTCTGTCGGCACACATGGCGGCGCGGACGGCATTATCAGTATACATTATTTCCCTGCGGGAATTTATGAACACGGTGTAAACATTCTCTGCTCACATTGCCAACAGCCCGTTGCAATCGTGCCGCTGATGGGGTATAATTACTGAAAACACTGGAAAAGGAGCGATTCAAAATGGCAATCGACCGCCATGACTGGCATTATAATTCTGCCACAGAGCTGTATTGTGAAGAAACCGGCAAGAGTGAAGAGCAGCTTGTGCAGGAGGATTACAGCATCATTGAGCGGCGTGCTGCGGCACACATCGGCTGCTTTGTCAGATGGCTGATAATGCATGACCGTCTGGGCACAGAAAACGAGCCCTCCGAGGCGGCTGTGGCGGCGGTAAAAAACAGCACCATGACCGGCACCGACTTCCTGATGATGCAGTGTGACGGCAAATTCATCGACGATGATGTGGCAGAGGACACCCTGCCCTTTGTGGAAAGCTGCTACGACAAGTATCTTGAGCAGTACGACAGCACCGTCGGTCAGGCTATGCGGCAGAGGATATACACTTTTGAGGAAACGGACGCTCTTTACTCTATTGCCGAAGGGCTGATAGACCGGCTTTTTGAGCAATACCGCAAGGAAAACCGATAGATTATTGTAGCGGCGCGATACCTGTGCGGTATCGTACCGCAGGGAGGATATTATGGATATTAAGTACACCGATTTCGCCGTTGATCAGACCATGGCACTGCTTAACATTCCCAGTCCCACCGGCTACACATGGCAGGCGGCTGAATATGTACAGAAGGCATTTGAGCAGCTTGGTTTTTCCGCAGGGCTCACCCGCAAGGGCGGCGTACTGGCAGACCTTGGCGGCAGCGATGCCGAGGACGCTGTGCTGCTGGAAGCACACGCCGACACGCTGGGCGGCATGGTTGCGGAAATCAAGGGCAACGGACGTCTTCGCATCACCCCGCTGGGCGGGCTGAACGCCAACAACGCCGAAGCGGAGAACGTGTGCGTCATCGCCCGCGGCGGCAAGACCTTTGAGGGCACATTCCAGCTTAACAACGCATCTGTCCACGTCAACAGCGAATACAACGACACCCGCCGCAGCTTTGACAGCATGGAGGTGGTGCTCGACCACGCCACTGCATCGGAAGCGGAGACCAGAGCATTGGGCATCGAGGTGGGTGACATCGTCAGCTTTGACCCCCGTGCCCGTGTGACCGCAGAGGGGTACATCAAGAGCCGTTTTCTGGACGACAAGCTGAGTGTCGGTATTCTGCTGGGTCTGGCGAAATACCTGAGCGACAACGGCATCACGCCCCGCCGCAGGGTATACGCCCACGTTACGGTATATGAAGAGGTGGGTCACGGCGGCTCTGCCTCTGTCCCGGAGGGCGTTACCGAGGCCATCTCGGTGGACATGGGCTGCGTGGGTGACGGTTTGCGCTGCACCGAGCGGCAGGTTTCCCTCTGCGCCAAGGACAGCGGCGGCCCCTACAGCTACGAGGTGCTGCAGAAGCTGATTGATGCCGCACAGCGGGAGGGCGCGGACTATGCGGTGGACGTTTATCCCCACTACGGCAGCGACGTGGAAGCCACCCTGCGTGCCGGTCACGACATCGGCCACGGGCTGATAGGCGCGGGGGTGTACGCCTCCCATGGATATGAGCGCAGCCACCGTGACGGCGTGAGGAATACACTGCTGGTGCTGAAGGGGTATCTGGGGGTGTAGTGGGCTGCCTTTCCTCCCCATAACCAACACAACAGAAAAAGCAGAGCGGCAGGTTTTTTCACCTCGCTGCTCTGCTTTCTTTTTTCTCTTTTGCATTTACTGTGCGTCAATCCAGTCGACCAAGGTGCTGACCTTTGAAATGTCCTCGTCACTCAGCCTGCGCAGACGCTCGCACAGTGCTGCATAGGGCGTGTCTGCCTGCTCAAGGGGTGCGAAAAACTCGCCGACCGACACGTCAAGGTATTCGATGATGTTGAACAGCTCCCTCACCGAGGGCATCGCCGCCCCGCTTGTGATACCACGGATATATGAGCCGCTTTTGTCAAGGTCAAGGCTCATTCTATGCTCGGAGACATTCTTTTTCAGCCGCAGCTCGGTTATGCGCTCCCTGATAAATTGCTCGTAGTTGATTTCAGACATCATATCGCCCTCTTTGCGGTTAGGTTATGTAATTATTTTATTATTAACCAAGCCATGTCGTTGGTAGTACCAGTATTAATATATATTCCATTCGCTGGTATGTTGGTAGTACATTTGTCAATGCGCAACCATAGCTAATATTATTACTATTAACAGATGTGAAAGAGAGCTGCAAAACACAGAATCAATATTTGCTTTCATGACTGCATGTCTGATAATTAACCACTCAACTCCACCCACTCCCCCAAAACCACATTCGCGCCAGCGAATATTTCACATTTGCGAAGCAAATATTTCACAGCGCAGCTATTTCACCTGCCCGAAAGGGCGGATTTCACAGAAAAGAAGCACCCTTTGTCCGCAGACAAAGGGTGCTTCTTTTCTGGTGGACGTTAACGGAATCGAACCGCTGACAACCTGCACGTCAAGCAGGTGCTCTACCAGCTGAGCTAAACGTCCATATTCGTTTTTTGCAGCCGTTTTGTGTTTCTCTCTCGGGTGCTTGAATATAATACCACATCACCTGCCTGTTGTCAAGCATTATTTTCTCGGATTTTGCACTTTTTGCGACAAATGTTTTTCGGCTATTTTCCTAACTCATTTGACAAATTATCAGGCTTATTGTATAATTTATTACAGCAATATTGCCTAACAGAAAGGAGTCGGTACAATGTCGGTCGGTCTGGTACTGGAGGGCGGCGGTATGCGCGGAGCGTTTACCGCGGGCGTACTGCAGGCTCTGCACAGCGAGGGCTTTCGCTTTGACTACATAGCGGGTGTTTCCGCGGGCGCGCTGACTGCCATCAGCTACATCAGCGGGCAGCCCCGCCGCAACTACGACACCTTTGTGGAATACGCGGGCGACCCGCGCTACATGGGCATTGCCCACCTGCACAGCTCAGGCAGCTTCTTCAACTTCGATTTTGTCCTCGGCGATCTGGTGTACGACCTGCTGCCGCTGGATTTTGATGCCTTCTGGGAGAGCCCCTGCCGTCTGCGCATCGGCGTGACCGACTGCGAAACGGGCAGAGCCATCTTCTACGACAAGGAAGCCCTGCGGGGCGACCGCAGGCTGACCCTGCTGCGTGCCTCCTCCTCCCTGCCCCTCATTGCCCCCATCGTGGAGTGGCAGGGCAAACACCTGATGGACGGCGGGCTCGCCTCCCCCATTCCCATCGAGGCTTCTCTGGACGACGGCAACGACAGGCACATAATCGTCATGACCCGCGATGCGGAATATCAGGCGAGGAAGATGAAGAACATGAAGCTCATCGAGCGCAAATACGCCCGCTTCCCCGCCTTTATTCAGTTGCTGCGGCAGCGTCATGTTATCTACGAGGAGCGGCGCAGGCTGTGCTATGAGCTGGAAAAGCAGGGCAAGGCTGTTGTCATCGCGCCCCGCCAGCCCATCACCATCACCCGCTACGAAAAAGGGCGGGAAAAGCTTGCCGCCCTGCACGACAGAGGGCTTATCGACACCGCCTACAAGCTTGACGCAATACGCACCCTGGTCGGTCAGGGAACATAGGCGGCGGGTCGGGTGTTCATTGGCTCACAACGGCACAAATATTATAGTATATTTTTCATTATATTTTCCTGTTGCGGTGCTGAACTATTGCGCATTGGGACAAAGTGTGCTACAATATATGGAAGGACGGCGGACACACTTGGATGGGAAACCGCCGCAGAAAGGCAGGACGAAAAATGCTGATACTCGGAATCGACCCCGGCTACGCCACTGTGGGCTTCGGCTTTGTGCGCTACAACGCTCCACGCTTTGCCGCAGGACAGTACGGCGCTATCATCACGCCGGCAGGCGACCCCTTTGAGAAAAGGCTGGAGACCATATACGACAGCGTATGCACCCTCATTGACCGAAACCATCCCGATGCTGTAGCGGTGGAAAAGCTCTACTACGCCAACAACGCCAAGACGGTCATCGGCGTGGCGGAGGCACGCGGCGTGATACTGCTTGCCGCACGTCAGAAGGGCGTGCCGATATACGAGTACACTCCCCTGCAGGTCAAGCAGGCGGTCACCGGCTACGGTCAGGCATTCAAGGCGCAGGTTCAGGAGATGACCCGCCGACTGCTCTGCCTGAAGAGCGTACCCAAGCCTGACGACACCGCCGACGCACTGGCTATCGCCATCTGCCACGCGCAGAATTACGGTCGCCGCCGCGTTGTGGAGCCCCGTCTGGTCGTTCCCCCGAAGAACTGAGGCGGCTGTCACATACACCATATCATTGAACATAAAAGAACGAGGAGCATAAATGCTTTATTCACTTACCGGAGAGCTTGTGCATCAGGAGCCGGGTATCGCTGTCGTAAGCTGCGGCGGCGTGGGCTACCTGTGCAGCGTATCCGCCTCCACCCAGAGGACACTGCCCACAAGCGGCACTGTCACCCTCTACACCCACATGAACGTCACGCAGGACGCCATAACGCTGTACGGCTTTGCCACCCGCGCCGAGCTTTCCTGCTTCCGTATGCTTACCAGCGTTTCCGGCATCGGCAGCAAGACCGCTCTTTCCGCACTCTCTGCCATGACACCGGAGCAGCTTGCCATCAGCGTCGCCGCAGGTGACCACAAGGCACTGACCTGCGCGCAGGGCATAGGCAACAAGCAGGCGCAGCGCATCGTGCTGGAGCTGAAGGACAAGATGGCGGGGCTGGGCGCACCCTCCGACGTCATCACCGCAGGCACACCCGCAGTGGGCGCGCCTGCCGTAGCCGGCAGCAACGCCGCCGAGGCTGTCCGCGCACTTATGGTGCTGGGCTACTCCTCCGGCGAGGCTTCCTCCCTTGTGTCGCGGCTTGACCCCACTCTGCCGGTGGAAAAGCTGATTGCACAGGCACTTCGCAGCGCCGATGCTGCCAAACAATAATCATACAGGATTTTACATATAATGAGCAGAGAAGAAATCAACGGCATTGTTTTTGATAGCGACAGCGGCTTTGAGGGCGAGGACGACCTCGACCTTGAAAACCGACTGGTTGACCCTGAATTTATAAGCGACGAGAGCGACGGCGACAACCCGCTGCGCCCCCACACCCTAGAGGAATATGTGGGACAGACCAAGGCAAAGGAAAACCTGCGGGTGTACATCGAGGCGGCAAAGACCCGCCGCGAGGCCCTTGACCACTGCCTGCTGTACGGCCCTCCCGGTCTGGGCAAGACCACCCTTGCGGGCATCATCGCCCACGAGATGAACGTAAACCTGCGCATCACCTCCGGCCCTGCCATTGAGCGCCCGGGCGACCTCGCCGCTATCCTTTCCTCCCTCAGCCCCGGCGATGTACTGTTTATTGACGAATGTCACCGTATGTCGCGGCAGGTGGAGGAGGTACTCTACCCCGCGATGGAGGACTTCTCCATCGACATCATCACCGGCAAGGGTCAGGGCGCGATGAGCTATCATCTGCCGCTGCCGCGCTTTACTCTGGTGGGCGCAACCACCCGAGCCGGACAGATTTCCGCACCCATGCGTGACCGCTTCGGCGTGCTGCTGCGGCTGGAGCTTTACTCCCCCGAGGAGCTTGCCACCATCATCACCCGCTCGGCGGGAATCCTCGGCATTTCCATCGACACCGACGGTGCGCTGGAGCTTGCCTCCCGCTCCCGTGGCACACCCCGCATTGCCAACCGCCTGCTCAAGCGCGTGCGCGACTTTGCACAGGTAGAGGGCAGCGGCATCATCACCGAAAGGCTTGCCCGCCACGCCCTTGACCGTCTGGAGATTGACGAGCTGGGTCTGGACAACATCGACCGCCTGCTGCTCAGCAGCATCATCAAGTTCTACAACGGCGGCCCTGTGGGACTGGACACCATCGCCGCAGTCATCGGCGAGGAGGCTGTCACCATCGAGGACGTTTACGAGCCCTATCTGATGCAGATAGGCTTCCTGACAAGAACGCCGCGGGGACGGTGCGTTACCCGCTTTGCCTACGACCATCTTGGTCTGACCGCACCCGACGATGCCGTCGGCGGTCAGTCATCAATATTCTGAGCCACACACTAAACAGATAAGGGGATGTTGTAATGATTTGCAAATTCTGCGGCAACGAAAACAACGACAGTGCTACCCATTGCTACATTTGCGGCAAGGCACTTGTCTCCGCCATCGCAACCAGCCTCGTTGACATCGGCACCTCTGATGGCAGTGAAGGCTATGCAATCCAGAACCAGAATGACCCTCACGCCAACCGCTTTGCCAGCGACACAGGCGGCGGCCCTCTCGTCGGCCCCCAGAGCTTCAGCGCACAGATTATGGCCGGCGAATCCACCAAGAAGGGCAGCGGTGTTGGCGGCATCGCCTTTGTCATCATTCTGCTGGTAGCTCTGCTTGCTGCGGCATGGTTCCTCTTCCTCTCCCAGAACGCTCCCTATGCCGATATGCTGCCCGAAAGCCTGCGCCACTTCAGCCAGAAGCCTCTCCCCGAATCGGTTGAGATGGTTGAGGGTGCGATTTTCTCCATCTTCCGCTAACCGACCGATCATACCGCTTCGGCATATTCTGCCCCATCGGGCACAAACGGGAAGCCACCGAATGACCGGTTGGTCAACTCTGTGCTTTCCCGAAATATTCATTCAGTTGAGGATTCCTGTACATGAGACTTGCCAACCGTTGGAAAGATTACGAGCTGCTGGACGCATCGGGCGGGGAGCGGCTGGAACGCTGGGGCGACATTACCCTTATCCGCCCCGACCCGCAGATTATATGGAACACGCCCCGCAGCCACCCGATGTGGAACCGTGCGGACGCACGCTACTGCCGCTCAAAAAGCGGCGGCGGCTCGTGGGATATTCGCCGTAAGCTGCCCCAGTCGTGGAGCATACGCTACGACGACCTGACCTTTGCCGTCAAGCCCATGGGCTTCAAGCACACCGGACTTTTCCCGGAGCAGGCGGTCAACTGGGACTGGATGCGCCAGCGCATAAGCGGTGCGGGACGTCCCATTCGTGTGCTCAACCTCTTCGCCTACACCGGCGGTGCCACCCTCGCCTGTCTTGCGGGCGGCGCGCAGGTGTGCCATGTTGATGCCTCCAAGGGCATGACCGCATGGGCGAAGGAAAACGCTGCCGTTTCCGGTATGCCTGCCGACAAGCAGCGGTGGATTGTTGAGGACTGCGCAAAGTTTGTCGCCCGTGAGGAGCGGCGCGGCTCTCTCTACGATGCCATCATCATGGACCCGCCCAGCTACGGACGCGGCCCCGGCGGCGAGGTGTGGAAGCTGGAGGAGCAGATTTACGACCTTGTGGGCAATGTGGCGAAGGTGCTTTCCAAGCAGCCCCTCTTCTTCATCATCAACAGCTACACCACCGGTCTTTCCCCCTCGGTAATGAAGTACATTCTCTCCTGCCACCTTGGTGCGCGCTGGAAGAACGCGGAAATCACCGCCGACGAGATTGGTCTGCCGGTCACCCAGTCGGGACTGGCACTGCCCTGCGGCGCAACCGCCATTTTCTCGCTGTAGGTTATAACGAAAACAAGCAAGCCCCCATTGCGTTTTTTGCGCAACGGAGGCTTGTTTTTTATGCCTGTCATGCTGTTGACTCTGCGGTCAATCTCTCGGCAGAGTGACACGGAAGAGCGTGCCCTCTCCCTCACGGCTATGCACGTCTATACTGCCCTGCGCCAGTCTGACTATGCGCAGCGCCAGCGGCAGACCAAGCCCGCTGCCCTCGGTGGAGTGGGATTTGTCGCCCTGATAGAACTTGTCGAATATCCTCTTCTGTGTATCCTCGTCCATGCCGCAGCCCTCGTCCTCAATCTCCACGGCGATGTTGTCCAGCCCGTTGATGAGGCGCACCCATATGCTGCCGCCGCTGCGGGAGGCACGGATGGCATTCTGCAGCAGGTTGACCCACACCTCGGACAGCAGCTCTGCGTTGGAGCAGATGACCGCTTCGTCAAGGTCTATCTCCAGCTTCAGGTCGAGGCTGCTCCACTGGGGCTCCAGCATGACGATGATGCGCCGAAGCTGCTCGTCCAGCGGGTACTCCTGACGGTCGGGCAGCACGCTCATGTTCTCCACCTTTGAAAGTCGCAGAACAGCGGCGCACAGCCCGCTCAGCCGTTCGCTCTCCTCCGCGATGATGGAAGCGTATTCCCTGCGCTGCTCCTCGGTGACATCATCCTGACACAGCAGCGCGGCAAAGCCCTTTATGGAAGCCAGCGGGGTCTTTATCTCGTGGGATACGTTGCTGGTAAACTCCTTCTGCAGCGTTTCTATTGCCGCAAGGTCTTTTGTCATCTGGTTGAAGTTATCCACCAGCAGGCGCATTTCTGCGTTGGTGGGGGTGGGCACGCGGACATCAAAATTGCCCTGTGCCACCTGCTCTGTGGCGGTACACAGCGCGCGTATCGGGCGGAGGAAGCGTCTGCCGGAATATGCAGAGATACACGTTCCCAGCATTACCGCCGACAGTACAGAGGTCAGCAGCGACACGATGAGCTGCCATACAAGCGTGGAGTTGGGGAACAGTGCGATTTCGTAGTACATTCCGCCAACGGAAAAGTATGTATTTACGCTGGGCAGAATGGGGTGGTCTATCATTATTATTTCGCCGCTGTCCAGCCGGTCAATGTATTCTGCAATATCGGGGCTGCCCGCATCAAGACGATGGACGCTGTACACCTCGTAGCCGCTGTCAGTGCCGGCATGAAGCACCTGCGCATCGCTGGAATACATTCCTATAAGACTCTGCGCTATCTCCTGCTGATTGTCGCGCATGGTACGCTCCAGACTGCGGCTCATCAGCAGGTAGGAGAATGCCGCGGATATTACGCCTGCCGCAAGCATGGTGATGAAGAAATAGCTGACAAAACGTCTGCTGAGATTCTTTTTCATTGATATTATTCCGTTTCCTCAGTTGTTGACCTTGTGATGGTGTGCGTGGGTGCTGTCGTCAATGGGCAGAATGGCATAGCCCTTTGCCTGCAGATGCTCGATTATGCGGGGCAGTGCCTCCACGGTGGTGGTCTTGCTCTCCGAATCGTGCATGAGCAGTATGGCATTGGAGGTTGTACCCAGACGTTTCTTCACGTTGCTGACCAGTACATCGGCAGCAATCCTTTTGCCGTCCGCGTCGCCGCTGTCCACGTTCCAGTCGTAGTAGCGGTAGCCCTTTTCCTCCACCCGCCTGGTAAGCTGGGTCATTATGCCACGTTTGTAGGACCTGCTGATGGTATTGCTTGAGCCGCCGGGGAAGCGCATATATCTGGTGCGCACGCCGGTCTTGTCGTACACATATTTCTCCAGCCTCTCCATGTCGGAGAAAAACGCCTCTTCGCTGCTGTAGATGGTCTTATAGTCGTGGGAGCTGCTGTGCAGAGCCAGCGTATGCCCCCTGTCCACTATTTCCTTATATATATCAGCGTTGCTCTTGCTGTAGATGACAAAGAAGGTGGCCTTGACATGGTAACGGTCGAGAATATCCATAATCTTGCGGGTGTTGTGGGAGGGGCCGTCGTCAAAGGTGAGGTAGGCGCGTGCGCCGTAAATGTCACCGTCAAAGGAGACGTAGTTGCCGCAGACGTAGCCGCTCTTGCCGCCGCCCAAATCGATAAGAAACCAGCGGACGGCATTCTCGGCGTCCTTCTGCTCCATTACCTTGTAGGTTTCCCCTTTGTTGATAACCCGCACCAAGGGGAAGTCCGCGCCGGCATCGGTGCGCACGTTGGCGTTGGGCATGATTACTGTAACATTTCCCGCCGACTTGTATGCGGCGGTGGTGGTTGTTGTGGTAGTGGTGTTGAGCTGCAGCCTGATTTTTTCCGGGCGCAGGACACCTTCGGCAGTGTGGTGTGTCGGCATGGCTGTGACGCGCACCGCCTCGGAAGGCAATGTGACAGCGGCGGTACTCTCGGTCTGCATCGGAGAGACTGCCTCCGCGCTGGCGTACAGCACTATATTTCTTCCGGCAGACACACAACACAGAATCATCACCACGATGAGTGACAAAAACGCAGACGCGGTAATTATTGTACGGTCATTTCTGTTCATGGCTGCTCCATAGAGAATGTTCTTAGTTGTCAGATGTTCCGCTGCGTTGCTTTATGTAAATCGCAGCTTCATAATTATATCACATATTGTCTGCAATGAACAGATAAATATCAGAATTTTCAGAATGTTATTTATTTCTGTTTTTTACGGAAGATTGGTGCTGACACTCTCCCTGACTTCCGCAAAAAAATGTCGTACCCTGTTTTATTCACTTAAGCGGCATATGCTGCATATAATGTGGTAAATCGTACATAGAGCTGCGATTAATCTAAATCCGGGAGGAATTACCCATGGCAGATACCCGTTTTGAACCGCGTATTGCCCACAAGGACTGCTTCAAGGAAGCGGTGTGCGTCAATGCCAGCCGCATCTATGATGCCTGCCGCGACCGCGAGTGCCTTGAGGACGTGCGTGTGTGGTTTGTGGAGCGCGACCAGGAAATCATCGACAACGCCATCGCCGTAAAGCTCAAGAGTGCGGAGGTGTGCAACGTATTTATTGACGCAGAGCCTGTGCCCTTTAACCGTGGCTACTACTGCGTTGAGCTTACCATCTACATCAGCGTGCGTCTGGACGTTACCGTTTCCCCCGCCAGCAACCCCTGCGAGATTTGCGGTCTGTGCATCTGCACCAAGAAGGCCGTCCTCTTCGGCAGCGAGGGCAGCGTTAAGGTATTCAGCTCCGAATATGTCTGCGACGACGACGACATTCAGAGCCAGCCCAGCGGCAACCTGCCCCGTGTCACCTGTCAGGTTGCGGAGCCTGTATGCCTTGGCGCACGTCTTGTCACCATCTGCGAGCCCTGCCAGTGCTGCTGCGTGCCCCGCTCGGTCAGCCGCCGCTTCGGTGGCTGCTTTGACCACGGCTGCGGCGAGCGCGCTGTGCTTGCCACCCTCGGTCTCTTCCTTATCATTCAGCTTGAGCGTCAGGTGCAGATGCTCATGCCCGTCTACGACTTCTGTATGCCGGAGAAGATTTGCGTTGAGGAGGGCAGCAACGACCCCTGCGAGCTGTTCTGCCGCATGAGCTTCCCCACCGATGCCTTCTTCCCGCCCAAGGCAGGAGAATGCGGCAGTCCCTCCCCTGCCTGCGGTGACGACCACGCACCCAAGTGCGGCTGCGGACACTGACCGTCCACTGAATCCCCCCTTTTCTGAAATTTCCCACATCTCGGAGATCGCCTGTTTATGCGGCGGTCTCCGCTTTTTTTCTATTGACAAAACTGCCGATTTATTGACTTGCAGAAAAAATGAATAATTTTTCTGCGGGACACCTTGAAATCCACTATATTGGTGTTATAATTAAATTAAGATTTATGAAGGGGGTTAATCCTAATGAGTTTTTTTGGTCTTCCTATCTGGGCAATCATCGTAATTGCAGCTGTACTGCTGCTCGCAATCTGGTTCATTTCCACAATGAACAAGCTCACCCGCGCAAACCTCACCGTTGAGGAAGCCTTCTCCGGCATGGACATCCAGCTGAAGAAGAGATACGACCTCATTCCCAACATCGTAAACACCGTCAAGGGCTACGCCGAACACGAGAAGGAGACCCTTGAGAATGTCATCGCCGCACGCAACACCGCTATTTCCGCTCCCGCAGGCACTGCCGAGGCAGCAGCAGCCGAGAAGGAGCTGAGCGGCGCAATCTCCCGCCTGATGGCTATTGCCGAGAACTATCCCGACCTGAAGGCCAACGTACAGTTCCTCGACCTGCAGCGTCAGCTTTCCACCATCGAGACCGACATCGCTCAGTCCCGCAAGTACTATTCCGGTGCTGTCAAGAAGTACAACGAGCTGGTTCAGCTCTTCCCCTCCAGCATCATCGCCGGTATCTGCGGACGCAAGACCGTCAGCTTCTACGAGGTCGGCAGCGAAACCGAGCGCGAGAACGTCACTGTTCAGTTCTAAGGCAACGCACAATCCCTACCCTGACATCTTCGGGCGGACAGTTTGACTGCTGTCCGCCCTTATTCTTAACAATTCCTTACTAACCGAATTGGAGGATAACACCTTGAGAAACAACAAGCTGACCCGCCGGCTATTCTGCCTGCTGCTCTGCGCGGCTGTGTTCTGTTTCAGCCTCTGCACTGCTGCCGGCGCGACCGCTGCCGACGGCGACATTACCGAAACGTCCGGTCCGTCTCCCAGCGACCTGAGCTTCTACGCGGTCTGGGACAACCCTCCGGCAACGCTGTACCATGGCGACCCCGAGCAGGCGAAAAACCCCGAGCTGCAGAACTTCCTTAACGCATACACCGCGCAATCCATTGAGGTGTATGGCGAGGCTCTTTACTATTCAGGCTATGACGTTGACATGACCGTCAACCCCGACCGCTCCGTCGACGTGGTGGAGACCATAGATGCCCTGTTCATCGAGCAGATGCACGGCATCGTGCGCGACCTGTCCACCTACAGCTCCGACGAGGCTTACAGGATAGATGACATCAGCGTTGACGACTGGAACTATCGTGTCGAAGGCGATTCCATCCGTATAGGCAGTTCTTTGGAATTTGTCGATGGCTGGCAGCGTTTTGTTATTCGCTACACCGTTGTCTACATGGACGACATTATCCCCGACTACGACCGCATCTACCGCGATGTGCTCGGCACCGGCAACGATATGACCATCTGCAACCTGACCGCCCGCATCCACCTGCCCGCCGCCATCAGCGACAGCGACCTGATTGTTTATTCCGACAGCTACGGCAGTGGCAGCGACAAGGTCAGCACCTTTGTCGACGGCGACACCATCTATATGCACAGCAACAGGCACCTCTCGCCCTGCGAGCCGGTCACCGTTGACATCAGACTGCCCGAGGGCAGCTTTAGCGAGCCTTCCCTGCTGCAGCCCGACTTCTATGTGGATTCCTACGACTACAACGTGGAAATCGACAAGTACGGCGACGGCATCGTTACCGAGACCTACAAACTGCGTTCTCCCAACGGGCTGACCTTCAGCAGATCCATTGCCAGTTTCCCTGTGGCACTTGACTGCGACGGAGAATACTTCATAGATGATATCCAGTACTCTGTAAACGGCTCGCAGTTCAGAGGAAGTGACTTTGACTATGTCAGTGTCAATGTGGGTGACCAACCCGTTGAGCTTAAGATCAGATACAAAGTTCTGTACTCCTCCAACCGTCTGGATAACCCCGGCACATTCGAGTTCTTCCCCGCCACCTACAACGATCAGCTTACAGCCTACGAAAATATCAGCATCTCCGTCACCTCTGAAGCCGGACTGGGCAACACCCTGCTCCTGTGCGGTGACCGCATCACCTCCAACGCGGAGAAAAACGACCCGACCGTTGCCTACGGCTTTGTCAGCAAACAGGATGGCAACACCTTCACTGCCGAAAGCTTCGGCAGCTTCCCCGCCGGTCAGACCGTAACCGTTTCCGCTGAAAACACCGGCAGATTTGTCCACAAGACCACCACTGCAGATTTCGTATTCCCCGGTCTTGGCGCACTTCTGGCGGCAGTGGTTGCCTTCTTCGCCCTTAACAAGAAGGAGAAAGACCTTGTTCCCACAATGGAATACTACGCTCCCGGCGGACTGAATCCTGCCGAGGTGGGACACATCATCGACGGCACCTCCGACGCAGAGGACATCACTGCACTGGTGTACTACTGGGCTTCCCACGGTCACCTCGCTCTGGAGATGACCTCCAACAAGCACTTCACCCTGCACAGACTCACCGACCTTGATGCCTCCCACCGCGTCTACGAGCATACCATGTTCAACGCTCTCTGGAAGCTGGGCGACGGCATATCTGTCACCGACCGCCAGCTTAATAACAGCTTCTACATCAGCGTTAACAAGGCGCAGCAGTCGGTCGGCAAGGTATTCACCGGTGCTCAGGCACTTGAAAATCCCAAGCGCCGCGGTCTTCTTAATGTCATCCTTATCGCTTTCGCTGTCTTGTTCCTTGGAGCTGCATTCCTCCTCAGACAGATGGGCTCCAACCTTTTTGAGGCAGTTTATTCACTCGTTTTTGTTTCACTTTTTGTCTACCTCGCGGGAACCCATATATACAAAAACAAACACAAGCGTAAGCCCAGGTTCTTCATTATATTGATGATCATAGCTGCCTTTGTCATTGGCATTGGCGTCTCTGCACTGGTAATTCCCGGCAGAGCCATTGGAATGCCTGCTTCGCTGGCAACCTTTGTCCTTGTTGCGGGAACGATGCTGTTCTTCAACAATATCCGTGCCCGCAGTGACTTCGGCACCGACCTGCTCGGTCGCTGTATAGGCTTCAAGCAGTTCCTTGAAACAGCGGAGAAATCCCGCCTTGAGATGCTGCTTGAGGAGAATCCCGATTACTACTACGACATTCTCCCCTACGCACAGGTGCTTGATGTATCCGACATATGGATGGATAAGTTTGAGGGCATGATCACCCGACCGCCCTCCTGGTACAGAGGCACTGACTTCTCCCCTGCGACCTTCAACACCATACTGATGAACAACATGAGAACCATGAACCGCTCCATGGTCTCCCAGCCCAGCAGCAGCGGCAGCAGCAGCGGCAGCTTCGGCGGCGGCTTCTCCGGCGGCGGCGGCTTTGGCGGCGGC
>SVPT01000048.1 GCA_015065695.1 Oscillospiraceae bacterium
CCAGTTCCTTAAGGCGGGGGATATACTCCATGAGAGAATTATCCCGCAGACTGAGGCAATATTCGGTGCTGCCCGCACGGAAGGGCAGTCGGCAGGGCTGGGCACACCGGCCACGGTTGCCGCTGCGTCCGCCAAGCACTGCGCTCATCAGGCACTGACCTGAAACAGACATACACAGTGCGCCATGGACGAACACCTCAAGCTCGATGGGCGAGGCGGCTGCTATCTCTGCCAGCTCGCCCTCTGAAAGCTCCCTTGCAAGCACCGCCCGGGTAAAGCCCATGCGGTGCAGGAGAATCATTCCTGCGGGGTTGTGCAGGGACATCTGTGTGGAGGCATGGATTGCCATATCGGGCGCGGACTCTCTCATGCGCTGCGCAAAGCCAATGTCCTGCACGATGATACCGTCAACACCGGCGGCACACGCCCTCTCGAAAAGCCGCTGTGCCTCTGCCATCTCGTCGTCAAAGATCAGCGTATTGAGGGTGAGGTACACCTTTACGCCGCGCTCATGGCAATCGGCAACAGCCTGCTCAAAGGCCTCTCCGTCAAAGTTCACGGCGGAGCGGCGGGCATTCATGCTGCCCATGCCCATGTACACCGCATCTGCACCCGCCCGCACCGCAGCCTCAAGCTGCTGGGGCGAGCCTGCAGGGGCGAGTATCTCTATCTTTTCTGTTTTGTCAAATTGGGGCTTCAAGACCGTTTTTTTCGTAAGTATCTGTCAGGATTCTGCGGCTTAACGGTCGTCAAGCTCTGCAAGGCGCAGACGCAGTGCCTGCAGCTCACGGCGCAGACGCTCTACCTCGCGCTTTGCCTCGTCAGCCTCCAGGCGGGAGCGCTGGCTGTCTTCCAGATATTCCTTGATCTGCACGCGCAGGTTGTCCGATGCATCGCTGGCCTTTCTGCACTCGTCGGCATAGGAAAGGGCGCACAGGACGGCTGCCATGGTCGTGGAAACGCGCTGATTCTCTTCGAGAATAGTGCTCATTCTGCGGTCTACCTCGTCACCCACTGAGCGGATATAGCTTTCATCATCTTCGGAAGTGAGGAAGTAATCTGCTCCGCAAATGTTTACCTTGACCTTGTTTTTCATCACAATTTCTCCTTACGATTGAATAATATCAATTTGGATTATTCTGCCGCACAACTGCAGCGCGCGCACATAATTTGCGCATTTAATCACTATTCGTCTTATTATACTATATTAAAAGCCAATTGAAAAGAGGAAAATTGCATTGTTTGCTACTTTTTTATACCATTTTTCCTGCAAAGCACAAAGGGTCACCGGAAATTGCTCCCGGTGACCCTTTCGGAATGGATTTTTGTGTTATTTTATCTGCTGTCCCTGCGGAAGGCGGTGTAGCCCAGTATCATAAACAGCACCAGATGCACTCCCACCGACATGGCGCACTGTGACAGCGTCAGCGAGGCGCAGTTGGCGAGGTTTTCCAGCGGCACTGTCAGGTCTATGCAGGTAGGCAGCAGCATACCGAGCAGCTTGCTGCCTGAGCCGCCTATCGCGCCTCCGAAAAGCATTGCCGTAACCACCACCGCGGCGGGAATGCCTACCGAGGAAGCACGCGAGCGGGTGATGTTGCCCACCATTGCGCACAGCGATACAGCTACATAAGCGGTGACATAACAGCACAGCAGCACTACCATGCTGTGACGCCCCCATGTGGTGCGGTAGACGCTTCCGTTGAAGAAGCCCACATAGTCGGCAGCGTAGTTGAGGCTGTCGGCACCGAGCAGCGCGGTCAGGTAGGAAAGCCACATGAGCAGCGCTGTGTACAGCATGGCGGTTATGTGCTTTGCGGTATACTGCTTGATGCGTGTTATGGGGCGGGGCAGTATCATGCGGATTGTGCCGCGGGTGTATTCTCCGGCGAACATATCCGACGCGAATATCACCGCGATAACCGCCACAATCGGCATCATTATGTGCAATACCAGCAGCATCAGCAGCCACTCGGTCTGCTTCTCTGTACTGATTCCATACCGCTCACAGTAGAGTTCTACCGACGCACTGCGGGTCAGCTCAGCTATCTCTTTTTCTATGGCATAACGCTCGGCGCGGGGTGCTTCCTGCAGCTTTTGATTGAGTTCACGCAGCCGCTCGGAGGGTGACATGGTGTTCTGCGGCGCAGCGGGTTTTGCGTCTGCGGAGAACACGTCCGTAGGGGAAGTTACCGATGCATCTGTGCCGGAAACTGCCGTCTGAATGTCACTGTCAGAGGCGGCGACAGATGTTTCTTCTTTTTCACTGTCAGGGGCAATCTGCGCGTCTGACTGTTCACTTTCCTGCTCGGTCAGCATATTCCAGTACACTGAGGTCGACAGGGCGGGGATATTCTCTCCGCTGCTGTACAGCGACCTGCAAAGGGCATTGGCACCCGCCGACAGCAGCACCACCAGCAGCAGGCAAAGCCACGCGCTTTTTTTGCTCCACAGCTTGCGGTGTTCACAGGCTATGGCACGAAACAGCTTTCCCATTTACGCTCCTCCTCCGTTCATTCTCTGCTGACGGCTGCGCTTTCTCAGCATATAATAGTACGCCTCTTCCAGCGTCATTTCCACAGGCGCGACCTCATAGACGAGGAACTGCTGGGAATATAGCCGCTCCATCAGATTGGGTATCATGCTCTGGTCGGCATCGACGATGAGCATATCTCCCCTCTTATCCACGTTCATGCGCACATATTCGCTGATAAATCTTGCCGCCTCATCGGGTCGGTCAAGCAGCAGGCGGTGGCGATTCTTGGCACAATTGGCTCTTTTGAACTGCTCCACTGTGCCTGACGCGATGACCTTGCCGCCGTCCATGATTGCCAGCCTGTCGCACATGCGCTCAAGCTCGGTCATGTGGGAGGCTGTGACGATGACGGTGATGCCGTAATCCATCGCCAGACGGCGCAGCATGCGGCGCATATCCACCACGCCCACCGGGTCAAGCCACGTCAGCGCCTCGTCCATGACCAGCAGGCTGGGGGAATGAATGAGCGCAGCCGCAAGCGACAGCCGCTGCAGGTCGCCCGATGCCCATGTGGAAATATTGGTATCTATGCAATGCTCCAGATGCAGCCGCTCCACCACCGCATTGACGGTGCTGTCGTTTACGCCGCGATACATGGCGGCGAAGGTTTTCAGGTTGCCACGACCTGTCATATAGTTATAGAATGCGGGCTGGTCGGGGACGATGCCGGTCTCTCTCATGCACCGCTCGTAGTCGCGGTAAAGGCTTATGCCGTTGACGTATATATCGCCGCTATCGGGCATGACAATGCCGCCGATTATGCGTATGAGCGTGCTTTTGCCCGCACCCGTAGGACCAATAAGCCCCAGCACCTCGCCCTGCGGGACGGTGAGGGAAAGGTCATCTATAGCGACAATTCCATTAAACTGCTTTGAGATATTCTCAACAGACAATGTAGGTTGGGACATCGCGTTTTGCCTCCATCAACTGAATTGTGTCTTGCTGAGAGTATAACATAATTATGTATATTTATCAAGCTGTCGGGCAGGAGAATTGCTGCGGGCTGGCTTAAGCAAGGCTGCTATATACAGCTTGCAATATACTCAACATTTTCTTCAACGGATTTTGTTCCGTTTATCCTTATGATCGGGCAATGCAGTGTCTGCACCCATTTTTCGGTCAGGTCTTCCGGACGTGACTGCGCAAGGCTGAAAAAATGCTCCTCCTGCTCGTATAAATCCCCACCGCTTAACATTCTATCGCCAAACTTTGCGTATGACCTGCTGCGTATTCTCTCCATTCGGATATTCTTGGGCACTTCAATAACAACAGCGAGGGAGTAATACGGCAGGATTTCTGTGCCGTAATCACCTTTAACTGCCGCAAACACGAAATTGGGGTGGCTGCGCACCTCTTCCATCAGCATGGCTGTTACTTCCCCGCGGGATTTCGGGTTGGCGTATGGCTCATCGTTTGACGCCCTGCTGAAAAACAGGTTTTCATTGTCAATAAAATAGAAGCCCAGCTTGTTTGCCAATATTTTGCCCACTGTAGTTTTGCCCGAGCCGTTAAGCCCGCATATCAGAATACCTGTTCCCAATTATGTCACCGCCTCTTTAATCCAACTTCTCTATCAAACCACATAAAACCCTGTAGTATCCCAATGGCAATTGGTATTGTTCATCAAAGCTTTTAAGAAGGTCTGTAATTTCGCTCTTATAGTTGGTTTCATCAATAATACTGTCAGTATGCAGAAATGCTGCTATCTCGTAGGCAACGCTTACACCAATATCCTTTTTCCCCGCCAGAAACTTTATCAGGCTGCGATGAAACAGCCGTGCCATCTGATAGGGCATATCGGATTTCAGCGAAAGATCCTTGCACATACTTTCGTTTCTGATATAGTGGTACGCTTTAATATCCTCCGCATGGAAATATGTGCCGTCTGCAGTGTCAATATTTTCGATTATTTCCATATCAACGGCTACACCATCTTCATAGATAATGATAAGTATACCTAATGGATTATGTGTGTACGATATATACACCGGTCTCCCGTAACCGTAAATCAGCTTATCCAGATTTTCAGCATTGCAGAAAACGCTTATGTCCACATCGGAAAATGCCGAAGCAGTGCTATGCAGAAATGAGCCGCCCAGCCAGATGTGGCATTTGCAGCTTTCTGCAAAACGCATGATATAGTCTATATATTGCTGCTGATCACTTTTCATATGATACCTTTCTGTGTTTTGGCAGTTGAACAAAGCGATAAATAGTGAAGTATCGGCTTCGCAGATGTGAAATAACGACCTGCGGTCATTGTTAAATCTGATGCTGGCGCATCAATTGAAATGAAATAAATCCACTCATGCCCGCAGGCATTTCACATTGCGAAGCAATATTTCACTGCCGAAGGCAATTTCACAAATCCGCAAGGATTTATTTCGTTGAAAAAAGACCCTGATTGTGTAACAATCAGAGTCTTTTTTCTGGCAGGGGCAGAAGGGCTCGAACCCTCGGCACGCGGTTTTGGAGACCGCTGCTCTACCAACTGAGCTATGCCCCTATATTGTGGTGGGCCATCAGGGACTCGAACCCCGGACCAACCGGTTATGAGCCGGTTGCTCTAACCAACTGAGCTAATGGCCCACATGGGCTTCCCGGACATCGCCTTAATGCGACCCACGAAACAGCTTGTTAATTATATAGCATCATTTTCTTTTTGTCAAGTGTGAATTTTGCTTTTTTCTTATGCTGTTATTTCATGTACCGTTCATATAGTGCAACGATTGGGCAGTGAATGTCTGAATAATTTGTAAAATTACTGCATAACCTCTATCATTTTTGATATAAAGGATATAAAATATGTAAATTAGTGAATGATGCATTTTGCTGCACAATTTTTTAGGAGGCCGGTCTATGTCTTTTTTTGAGGGAAGCATCTGTGGTGTATGCTCCAACCGTTTTACTGACAGCGACGACGTTGTCGCCTGCCCTGTATGCGGCGCACCGCACCACCGCGCCTGCTGGGCTCAATCGGGACAGTGCTGCCATGAGGAGCAGCACGGCGACGGCTTTGTCTGGCAGCGTGAAACCGAAACCCCCGGCAGCGAGGCTGAAAATGTTGAGGAAAGCACTGTGCGCTGCCCTGTCTGTGGTATGATAAACTCTGCGGGTCGGCTGCACTGCCAGAACTGCACCGCCGCGCTGTACTCCAATATGCCCAAGGGAGATGTGCAGGACACACAGCCCGGCGCACCGCAGGGCGGAGACGGCTCCTTTGCCTTTGGAATGTATGTTTCCCCCGTCAACGACGGCGACCTGATTGACGACATTCCCGTCGGCGACTACAAACGCTTTCTCGGTCCCTCTTCCTTTATTTTTATTCCCACCTTTATGCACCTCGCCCAAGGCAAGGGCAAGATAAAGTTCAACCTCTTCGCCATGTTCATGCACGGGATATGGTTTATCTCCCGCAAGATGTATATTCTCGGCGGCGCGCTGCTCACCTTCATGCTGGGCATATTTGCCTTTGTAACCTCCTGCTACGACATCATGGAGCCGGCACTGGAAGCTTATGCCGCCAACGACATCATGCCGATGATGATGCTTATACAGGAGCGTCCGCTGCTGATGTTCACGCTGATTGGTCTGTCGGTGCTGCAGTTTGCGGTATATATCCTCTGCGGACTGTTTGCCAACCGGATATACTTCAATTGGTGCAAAAAGCGCATTCGTGAAATCAACAAAAGCAGCCACAGTGCCGAGCATTTCAACCGCAGTCTGGAAGAGGCGGGCGGACAATCCCTGCTCCCCGCACTGGCGGCACTGGCAATATACTTCGTTGCGGAGCGGCTGATTCAGTATTGGCTGATGTAAGCTGCCGCAAAATTGCAAAAGCCCTTGCAACCTGCGCTTATATCTGGTATTATATAATTATGTATAATTAATACGGTATAGATAACTTGTACCGCATTGAGCTGCAAAACAAAAACAGAAGGATGCGAGATAATATGGACATCAATGCCCTTATGCCCAATGACTCTAAACGGCTGATAATCACCACCGACAGCGGCAGCTATGCCCGCTACCCCGTCAAGACCAAGGTGGTCATGGACGGTGACGATCTGGTGGAGATACTCAACGAATGTGTCAAGCCCTATCTGGAAGGTGATGACATGGTCTTTATGAGCGAGAAGATTGTCGCCATCAGCCAGGGACGCGCTTTCCCCGTTGACGAGATCAAGCCCTCCAAGCTTGCCAACTTCCTGTGCAAGTTTGTTTACAAGTCCCCCTACGGCATCGGTCTTGGCAGCCCGTGGACCATGGAGCTTGCTATCCGCGAGGTGGGCAAGGTCAAGATTGTCCTCTGCGCACTCGTCGCCGGCGTATGCAAGATTTTCGGTAAGCGCGGCGTTTTCTACAATATGCTGGGTGAGCGTGTACGCGCCATTGACGGTCCCTGCCACTACACCCTGCCCCCCTACAACACCTACGCAAAGATGGCTCCCGCACATCCCCACGACGTTGCGAAGAAGCTGACCGCCGCAATGGACGGTCACCCCGTCATCATCATCGATGCCAACGACATCGGCGTCAACATTCTGGGCAAGCCCGACAAGAAGATGGACGACGAAATGCTCGCCGCTATTTTCAAGGACAACCCTCTGGGCCAGGAATCTCAGCAGACCCCCATCGCCATTGTCCGCCGTGTGGAGACCCCCGCAGAGGCATAATTACGGCGCAATGATGCTACCCGCGTTCAACACGCAGGCTGACTAAACAACTGAGCGCGGCAGCAAGACTATGCTGCCGCGCTTTGTATTGCCCCCAAGGTCAGCACACCACAGAAACCTATCAGAAGGGATGCAACGCGATATGAAAGGCAAGAGAAACACCCCTCATAAAGCGATAGTGCTTTGCATTTCATTACTGCTGTTCTTTACATTTTCCGCAGCCTTTGTGCCCACAGCGCAGGCGGCGGAAACCGTCGCTGTATCAACCGACGACCAGCTTTATGCCGCACTGACCAACGATGCGGTATCGGTCATCGAGCTGACCGCAGACACCACGCTGAACGCAGATGTATCGGTCAGCAGACTGCTTACCATCAACGGCGGCGGTCACACGCTGACCTTTGTCAACGGCGCATCGGTCTCAGCCTCCTCCTCGCTGACTCTTGCGTCAATGACCCTCAACGCCGACAGCGACTATGCCATTATTTCCGGCAACGCTGTTGTGCTGGGCAGTGACCTTATCATAGGCGGCAGCTACGGCATATACCTCTACAGCGGCGGCAGTGTTACCTCCTCCGGAAGAAATATTGCCGTACAGCCCGGTGTGCGCCGCGCTATAGGCATTGACTGCGGCGGCGGCAAGGTCAACATCAACGACCTGCAGCTTACCCAGAATATCGGCTCGGCAGTGCTGCTGCACGCAGCCCAGAAGCCGGGCACAATCGACTTCGGCGGCAGTGTTCATCTTCAGACCTCTGCGGGCACAGCCTTACTCTGCCCCACCGGAGCAAACTGCCCCACTGTCAACATCACCGAACACTCCAATGTTTCTGTAACTGCCCCGGGCAATTCCGCTGACGGAGTGGAAGAGCCTTCTGTCGCCGCCATTGATATGAGCAGCGGCACCCTTACCATAAGGAGTCAGGGCAAGCTGTCGGTCATCGGCAACCAGTGCGGCATTATCGCACGGGAGGTTTCCCTTGGTGACAGCGCGCACCTATCTGCCCTCTGCATGAGTCAGGGCTCTTCCGCCAAGTCGGGCAGCGGCAGCGCGGCTGTGTGGGTCAGCGGCAAGTTTGCCACCGGCACTGCCGCCACTGTTGCCATTGGCGATTCGCAGGCTTCCTGCGGAAACGGCATCTACAGCGGTGACGGCATCGTCTTTGGCGAGGGCAGCTCCTTTACCATGCGGGGCAACGGCAGTCAGACCGCCGCACTGTGTACACCGCAGACTGTTACCCTTGGCAACAAAAGCTCGGTTGTCGCAAAGGACGTGAAGAACGGAATACTCAGCGACATGGGCTTTACCACCGGCGACAACTGCAACATCAATCTCACCGGCATAGCCCGTTACGGCATCAAGGGTATCGGCACCTATCAGGTCAACCGCCTCACCATCGGTGAGCAGAACACTGTGACCATCAACGCTGACTACTGCGCGATATACACTGCCGAATCACTGGACGTTGCACCCGGCACCGCGATGACGCTGACATCCGGCAAGGCTGCACCCGCCCTCTGGGTGGACGCTGCCACCGATTCGCAGGGACACCTGCATATTTCCGGCTCTACGGTGGAGATTTCCTGCTCCACCAACGCTGACGCGGTGCACAACTCCGCTGTTTACTGCGTGGGTGCGATTACCGTTGACGGCGCTTCGGTATTCCGCGCTTTCAATTCAGGCGGCTTCGGCATCATCAGCGCATACGGTGACATCAACATCGGCGACGGCGCGAAGATATACAGCTCCGGCGGCTGCGGAATGTATCTGCTCAACGGTAACCTGCGCCTTTCCTCAGGCGGAGCGCTTTACGCGGAGGGTCTGGTCGATTCCGGCATACGGGTGGAGCATGGTGTGCTTAACGCAGGCGAGCAGACCACCCTTGACACACAGGGCGCACGCTTTGGCGTTGAGGTGCTGGGCGAGGGCGGTGTGTGGATAAGCGAGGCTGCGCAGTTTGATATACGCAGCACCCGCGACCGCGCTGTGTATGTGCAGAATGGCACGCTCAACATAGAAAAGGTGGAGCGGCTTTCCATGTGGCACCGCGCAGACGAGGGTGACAATATAGACCGCTGGTGGGACAGCAAAGCCGTAGAGGGTATGCGCTCATGGGATATTCTGCCCACCCTTACCACCTCGCAGAAGCAGTACGCCGACAGCACTATTCTGCGCCCTGCCGGCAAGCAGAATTATTCCGGCGGCTCCGCAACGGAGTTTTCCGGCTTTGAGGTGACCGGCACAACGTGGTCGGCGGACAACTATTCCCGCCTTGGAATGTACTACTCCCGCCCTGTTGCCCGCGCAAACACCTTCTTTATCCCTGCGGGACGCTCCTTCTCCTGGTGGCTATACGGCGAAAGCTACGCCGACGGAGATATTGCCTTTGAGATATACAGCAAGGAGGGCGAGGGTGATTTCTCCCTCAAGCCCGACGGACACTTTACATACTACGCTCCCCCCTACACCCGCGGAATGCAGAGCTTCTCCTTTATTGTCCGCGACAGCAGCGGGCTGGAATCCCTGCCGGTGACGGTCAATATAAAGGTAACCGCCTCCAAACCGCCCATCGCCTGCAGCACCTCCTTTACCTGCGGTCTGGACGAAACGCTTATCGGGCAGCTTACCATGACCGACTATGACGGCGCCATCGCCTCCACCGAGATAATCGACCCGCCCAAGCATGGCGGCATTGTGCTTTCCTCAGACGGACAATTCAGCTACACCCCCAACTTCCTCTTTTCCGGCGTGGACAGCTTCTCCTACAAATGCATTGACAGCATGGGTGACGAAAGCAATATAGGCTATGTTTCCTTTGTTGTGGGTGCGCGCTCGGGTGTGTACCCCTGCAACGACACCATCATCACCGAAAGCGGCGTTACTGCCAGCGCACGTCTGATGGTCTTTGACATGAACAAGCCCACCGCCCCTCCCGCAGAGGAAGGGGAAGCTGCAGAGCAGCCTGCTAATGAAGCAGTTGAGGAGGAGGCTGCCACCGAGGCTGACACCTCCGGTCTTGCCTTTGCCATCACTCAGCAGCCCACCTATGGCGTGCTGACCTTCTCCGCCAACGACACCATCACCTATCAGCCCTACGAGGATTTTTCCGGCTCTGATATGTTCAGGTATATGATTACAGATGAGCTGGGCAACATATCCAGCGAGGGCATTGTCACCATTGCAACTATACCCAATCAGCGGCCCGCCGCCGATTCAAACGTCTACAACTGCTACAGCGGCTCAGCCTGCAAGGGCACACTGACGGCGCAGGACGTAGACGGCACTGTCATCGGCTTCGCCATTGCTGACCAGCCGCAGAACGGCAAGGTTACGATAGACGAGATAACCGGCAAGTTCACCTACAAGCCCAACCGCAGGTTTGTCGGCACAGACAGCTTCACCTTTACCGCCACTGACAACGACGGACTGAGCAGCCACAGGACGATTATCGAGGTGCAGGTAACGTCGCTGAAGGACTATCTGGTCAACTCGGGCAAGCTGCGGGTGGTAGTGATTGCGCTTTCTGCGATTATTGCCAGCGGACTGGTGATTGTGCTGGTGCTGGTGACCGACAGCATACGCCGCAAGAAGGAGCGGCAGCTTGAGGAAGAGCGCAACCGTCTGCGCGAGATGCTTGAGCGTAATCAGAACGGCGAACAGCGCCGTCAGTAAGAAAAAAAGAAAAGTTTTACTCGATTTTTGCCAGTATGAGATTCTTAGGAATCTCATACTGGGCTGTTTTGCGGGGTGCCTAGGCAAAGCCTGGCGGCAGAGCCCCGCAAAACCTCCCCCACAGCAACCAATCAAAGAAAAAGCGAAAATCGCGCCCGCAGAAAGAACGGTAAGGTGCGCCCCATGAATCGGCATGGCACAAACCCCTAGTCGAGCAAATGCGGGCGCGATTGTACAGCCTAGCGTTCCTTGCTTCGCCGCAGGCGAAGCAAGGAGCGGAGATGCACCATAAGCGCGTTTTGTTGGTTTTTATTTCATTGCATGAGAAATCACGCTTCCCCCTAAAACAGAAGGACTGTCAGTCGGTTGTACGCCGACCTGACAGTCCTTTTTCTTTTGCAATATCATGCAATATTTTCCTTTGCAATATTTGCACCCTGCGAAGAATCTTACGCAGGCTTGCGGAGAACCTCCGCTCTCTTTATTCGCCCCTTGGGCGAATAAAGAATTACTGCGTGGTTCCATCGCGCCCTTATTTGCTCGGGCTTGGGTCTGGTGCAGACTTCTATGTGTGGCGCACCTTACTTTTGCTTTTGCGGGCGCGATTGTTACTCTCTGTTTGGGTTTGGTGCTATGATTCAGGTTTTGTGGGGCTCTGCCACACACCCCGCAACTTTTTGAAAAAAAGTTGATTAAAACTTTTCTGCTTTGGCTTTCCTCAGCACTCGTAGACCTTCACATAGTATGTGCGCTCACGGGGTCCGTCAAACTCCACGAAGAACAGATTTTGCCATGTGCCAAGCACCATCCAGCCGTTGTCAACAATCACACTGAGCTGACACCCCATATTGCATGAGCGCATATACGCATGGGAATTGCCCTCTACATGAAGGAAATTATCCAGCTTTGGGAATGCCTCTGTCATGCCGTTGAGTATGTCCTCGCCTACCGCAGGGTCGGTGTTTTCGGTTATTGTGACTGCCGCCGTTGTGTGCGGACAGAACACCAGCGCAATGCCGTTCTCCACACCGCTCTGCTCAATAGCCCCCGACACCTGAGCGGTTATATTGTAAAAACCTCTCGCATCGGTCTTTAATGTATATTCGTACACGTTCGCCAAAATTTTACACCGCCCTCCTTGGATTGTGTGGACATTATAGCACAACTTGGCAGAAAATTCAACATATATCTGCGGTTTTCTGCACTTCTGTGACGAATTTATTACTATTTCGGTATACCCCGCTGCGCTGCGGGCAGACTATGGTTGAGGTGATAACGATGAAATATGACAATCTGTATGCCGTACTGGACAACGAACCCGATGCCAAGGCATACTTTGACAAGCTGCCCGGGTATGTGCGTGAGGAGCTTGTAATCCACGCAAGCAAGGTAGATTCCTTTGAAAGTATGCAGGATTATGCCCAGAATCTCACCTGCAGCGACAACTGATTTTTTCCTTGGCGGCTGCCCCGCAAGTTGTGCGGGGCAGCTTTTTGCGCTCTCATTGCCAATCAGGCTAATGCTTCAGCCTTTTCTCTGCCGGGTTATCAATGACCTCGCCCTCCTCAGAAAAGCGTGAGCCATGACAGGGGCAGTCCCATGTATGCTCTGCCGCATTCCACTTCAGCGCACAGCCAAGGTGCGAGCAGCGTTTGGGGAAGGGGCGAAGGAGGTTGAGGGTGGTTTCTGCGGCGTTGAGGGCAAGCTGCGGGTGCAGCATACTTCTTGACGGGCTGAAGAGGGCTGCATATTCATTTCTGCGCCCCATGACAAGGTCGGTCAGCAGCAGGGCGGCGGTCATTGACGATGTCATGCCCCATTTGTTGAAGCCTGTGGCGACGTACAGCCCGGGCGTTCTTCGGGAATACTGACCGATGTAGGGCATTCCGTCCAGCGTTATGCAGTCCTGCGCTGCCCAACGGAAGCGCACCTCGCCCTGCGGAAACAGCCGTCGTGCGGTGCGCTCCAGCAGGGGCAGTCCGCCGCCTGATTTGCCTGTCCTTTTACTGCCGCCGCTGAGCAGCAGCAGCCCCTCTGCCGTCCTCAGGGAAAGCCCATCGGAGGAAATATCGGCAAACATACCGTCAACCTGCGGCGCGCCTGACATGGCAACCACCCCTGCCCGCTCCTGATACAGCTTCATAAAATAGCTGCCGTGCCTGTTAATGAATGGGAAGTGGGTGGCGACAATTATACTCTGTGCGATTATTTTGCCATCGTCGGTGATGGCCGTGCTGCCACTGACGTGAGTGACCTGCGTGTTTTCGTATATCTCCAGCCCATCGGTGAGGGCGGCGGCAAAGCGCAGCGGGTGAAACTGCGCCTGATTTGGAAAGCACACCGACCCGACTGTACGCAGGGGCATCGGTGCCTGCTCGGCAAACTGTGCGCGGCAGTGCATTCTTTCCAGTGCCTCCATCTCCTGCTCAAGAGCCGCTCTGTCATGCGTTGAGTAGAGATATGCCGCTTTATCCTCAAAACCGCAGTCGATAGTGCGGCACAGCCTGCGATACTCCGCAATGGCAGCTTCGTTCGCCATGTAATAAAGCTGTGCCTTCTCTACACCGAATGTGTTGACCAACCGGTCATAGATAAGCCCATGCTGGGAGGTCAGTTTTGCTGTGGTGCCGCCTGTTATGCCGCTGCACAGCTGCTGTGCTTCCACAAGGATACAGCGCACGCCTGCCCTTTTCAGCATATAGGCGCACAGCAGACCTGCCATGCCGCCGCCGATGACCAGCACATCGGTTTTCTTTTCTCCCCTGAGTTTTTTATAGTGGGGCATTTCTGCCTTTTCCGTCCATAATGATTTCATTTAACTCTCTCCTTCCGACATTTTTCTTTGCTTTTCACAAGCTTACAGTATAGTATCAGCCTGCTCTGCGCACACTATACACCGACAGGAGGTGTATTTTTATGTTTAAACACGAAAAACTGCTGCTCAAGCCCGTAGAGGTTGAGAAAGTCAACCCGCAGTACGCTGTCCTGCTGCAGGAGCAGCTTGGCGGCGGCAACGGCGAGCTTAAGGCAGCTATGCAATATATGTCACAGAGCTTCCGCATCAAGGACGGTGCTATCAAGGACCTTTTTCTGGACATTGCCGCGGAGGAGCTTTCCCACATGGAGATGGTTGCGCAGACCATCAATCTGCTCAATGGGCACGAGGTGGACTACGATGCTGTTGACGTGGGCGAAGTACAGACCCATGTGCTGCTGGGGCTTAACCCAGGACTGATAAACGCATCGGGTTATTCATGGACGGGCGACTACGTTACCGTAACAGGCGACCTGTGCGCCGACCTGCTCTCCAACATCGCATCGGAGCAGCGTGCCAAGGTGGTTTACGAATATCTTTACCGCCAGATTGAGGACCGCAAGGTGCGTGATACCATTGATTTCCTGCTCAACCGCGAGGAGGCACACAACGCCATGTTCCGCGAGGCTTTCAACAAGGTGCAGGACACCGGTTCCAATCAGGACTTCGGCGTAACCAGCGATTCGCGCATATACTTTGACCTTTCCTCCCCCTCTCCCTCAAAGGAATTTGCCACTGCGGGCGTAAGCGCACCCTCATTTGACAAAAAATAGCGAGGCTGCCGCCTTGGTTATGACAAAGACACTGCGGATATAATCCCCGCAGTGTCTTTTGTTTTCCCTCAATATTTTTTCTGATTGTCTGTACATACTACAGCTTCGTTTTGGCACTTGAAATTTGTTTATTATATGTTATACTTAATATGAAGCTAAATATACTAAGGGAGGAAAAAGATATGGCAAAATCCGCAAAATACAATATTGTTTCTCAGGAGCGCAAGTGCTGGGGCTTCCTCGGACTTCCCCTCACCTTCACCGTATACTCCATCACCGACAAGAAGCTGCTGATCAAGAAGGGCTTCCTCAGCAGACAGTACGATGAAATCATGCTCTACAGAATCACCGACCTGCAGTTCAGTCAGACCTTTGTTCAGACCGTTTTCGGACTGGGTCTCGGCACTGTAACCGTATTCTCCAAGGACACCTCTGACAGCACACTGGTCATCAAGAACATTCGCCACGCAAGAGATTTCTACGAGACCCTCTCCGACAAGATCGAGCGTGAGCGTCTGCGCTACGGTGTGCGTCCCAGCGAGCTTATCGGTTCCGGTATTGGCGGCGATTCAGAAAGCGATACTGCTGACATCGGTGACCACTTTGGTGCCTAATCTCAGCGAAACTGTATGTGCCGTTCGTCTTTCTGACGGTATGAGCGGCGTATAAAAATGAAGTATAACACAAAAGGGCAGCAGCCTCGGTCACAGACCGTTGGCTTACTGCCCTTTTTTCTTTATGCCCTTGCGTTTCTACCCAACGCGAATGTACTCCGCTGTCTGGTTGGAATCCACGTTGGTGAAGATACCGCTCTTTTTATTAACCTCGTAGTACAGGCGGATAACCTTGCCGTCCTCGTAGGTTATGGTCAGCAGGTTATGGTCATTTTTGCGCTGTTTTTTGTACTTGCCTGTCTGGTAAACATGGCTTTCGCCGTCAACATATGTGCGCACCTCGACCTCATTTGTGCCGCTGAACACCCATGTCAGCCGCTCGCCTGTGTTGGTCTCGCGTATGAGCCACTCACCGCGCACACCCGGTGCAATGGATGAGGCGATGGAGCTGACCACCATTATCACAAGCACAAGCACTGCGGCACAGCCCGCCAGTATGGCGATGCGCTCCCAAAGGGGGTTGCGCTGTGCCCGCTTAAGCTCCGGGAAACGCTTGTGATATTTGTCCATCACCCATTTGCTGACGGGTGCTGTCAGCTTGTCTATGCGGGCGGTTACAGCGGACACCGCTGCCGCTGCCTTTGTCTTTACGGCAGCTATGGCATTGCTCTGCGGCTCCTGTGTGGGGAGACTTTCGCTCTGCGGCTCCGTTTCCGGCTGCGGCTCGGTCTGCATCTCCGCCTCGGTTTCAGCTTTTGCCGGCTCTTCCGATGTCTGCTGTGTTTCAGGCTTTGCAGGCTCTTCCTGCTCTTCTTCGGCAGGCTGTGCGGGCTGCTCCTCGCCCAGCAGCTTCATGTAGTCGTCCAGACCCATGGTGGGGTTGGGCACGTGCTGCGGTACAGGGCGCTCCGGCATGAAGGGCTCCTGCACCTTTTTGCGGCGATAGGTTCCACGGGCAAGCAGCTCCGGCAGGTTTTCGTTTTCCTCTTCCTCCCGCCCGATGCCGTACTCCTCCACCACCTTGTCCAGACCGCGGAGTATGGTGGCTGAGTTGAAGCCCTCGTCAATGTAGCTGCCGCATTTTATGCATCGACCGGCGGAGATATTGACCTCTCCGCCGCATTTCTCACAAATCATTATTGCTCCAATCCTTGCAACCGCAGCTGTTACGCCGCGGTGAGCGTTACCTTGCCCTGGTTGGCATCACGGTTAATAACCACCTTGTCATTGCTGCTTGAGGAAATCATTCCGCTGATGCCCAGATTCATATTGTTGTATTTTGCATGAATCACTGCGTGGCAGTTGTCGTCTATGGCATATTCGGCATTGACCTTCTCTGTAATGGACAGGAAGCCAACGCCTATCTTTACGGTGATGACCGCGGTGCCGTTTGACTTGAACTCCACGTTGGCATCGTAGCCCTCCACGGTGGTTTTCCACTTCTTGGAAACCAGCAGCTTGCGGATACGCTCGGCTTCTGCTTTCTTTGCATTCTGGGTGGTAGTGGTGGTAGCTGCGGTGGTTTTCTTTGTGGTGGTTGTAGTGGTCGCGGTGGTTGTTGTGGTAGTTGCTGTGGTTGTTGTGGTGGATTCAGTGGTGTCTTCCTCCTGCACGGCATCGTCAGTGCTGCTGACTGCGGGAGAAGAGGGCTGCACTGCGGTTTGCTCTGACGGGCAGAGAGCACAGGCTGTGCCGCTTATACTGTCCGCACCCCGCAGGCCCAGCCACGCGCTGCCGCACAGCACCATCGCCGCCAGAAGCACTGCCGCGATGAGTACACCGCGCTTCTTTGCGTTTTCCCGCTTTGCCTTCTGGCTCATGGCGGTGGGCAGCTCCTTGCCGCAGCAGTGGCAGAAACGCTCTCCCTGTTGGGCGGCTGCTCCGCAAACCTTGCATATCCTGTTCATATAGCTGTTTCCTTTTATTTTGTTTTGGGTCAGGGAATTTACTTAGATTCGTCCGTCAAGACGCATTACTGCTTCGGCGGCTTTCATTATGCCTATCTGGGAGCTGCCGAAGGAGATGCCGCCCTGCATATAGACAGCATACGGCTCAC
>SVPT01000049.1 GCA_015065695.1 Oscillospiraceae bacterium
GTCGTCACAAGAAGCAGTCCGGCGGACATGGTCAGTTCGGTGATGTTTACATCCGCTTCGAGCCCTGTGAGGCAGAGGGTCTGGAATTTGCAGAAGAGGTCGTTGGCGGCTCCGTTCCCAAGAATTTCTTCCCCGCTGTTGAAAAGGGTCTGCAGGAGTGCATGGGTCACGGCGTACTGGCGGGTTATCCCGTTGTCGGCGTAAGAGCTGTTCTTTACTTCGGTTCTTACCATCCCGTTGACTCCTCCGAAATGGCATTCAAGATTGCAGCCAGCCTTGCATTCAAGGAAGGTATCCCCAAGGCAGCTCCCACCCTGCTCGAGCCGATCGGCACCCTGAAGGCTGTCATTCCCAACGACAACATGGGCGATGTCATGGGCGAAGTTACCAAGCGTCGCGGTCGTGTTCTGGGCATGGATCCCGCCGAGGACGGTATGCAGGTACTCAGCGCTGAGGTTCCCATGGCTGAAATGAGCGATTTCGCAACCTTCATGCGTCAGTGCGCACAGGGTCGCGGCTCCTTCACCCTTGAGTTCGAGCGCTACGAGGACGCTCCCGCAATGATCGCACAGAAGGTCATCGAGGAAGCCAAGGCTCGCGGCGAGGTCGAATAAGCCTTTAGCTTTGACTGTTAAACAATAAATAAATCCCGCGTGTGTCAGTCACCAGCACACGCGGGATTTTTGATTTTTTTATGTTTAAAAAAGGAAAAACGCGGTCAGTCCAATACGCCTGCGCCGTATCTGCGCTCCATGTCCTCCCGGGTGGGCGGCTGTGGCTCGAGCCAGTAGGCACTGCCGTCACGCTCACGGTCGATGAAGCGGTGGTTGTACAGCTCACGGCGCAGGGTGGCAGGGTCGTGGAAGAGGTGCCATCTGTCCAGCAAGGCACCCAGCTCCGGCTCGGAAAAACGCACACCGGCGGGTATTTTGCTTGCAAGATAATACAGTGCGTATATTTTCATCTTGCGCTTGGAGGGGAATGAAACCAGCCGTCCGTCGCTGTCGAGGAAGCGGCTGAGCAAAAGCGCGTAGTCCATAGCGTTTCCTCCTTTTGGCGGTGCGGAAAAATTAAACGTTGAAGAGGAAATGCACAACGTCGCCGTCCTTCATAACATATTCCTTGCCCTCGGAGCGAATCTGTCCCTTTTCCTTGGCGGCTGCCAGAGAGCCAAATTCCATGAGAGCGTCGAATGCGATGACCTCTGCGCGAATGAAGCCGCGCTCGATGTCGGAGTGAATCTTGCCCGCTGCCTGCGGTGCCTTGGTGCCGTTGACGATGGTCCATGCGCGCACCTCCGGCTGACCTGCGGTGAGGAAGCTGATGAGTCCCAGCAGATGGTAGCAGCTTCTGATAAGGCGGTCAAGACCCGATTCCTCCAGACCCAGCTCGGAGAGGAACATCAGCTTGTCCTCTCTCTCCATGGTGCTTATCTGGGCTTCCAGCTCGGCGCAGATGGGCAGCACCTCGCTGTGCTCTTCGGCGGCGATGGCGCGGACAGCCTGCAGGCGGGGGTTGTTGTCCAGACCAGCGGCGTAGTCCTCCTCGCTCAGGTTGGCGGCGTAGATGACGCGCTTGCTTGTGAGCAGACCTGCCTGGTCGAGGAACTCACGCTCTTCATCGCTGCACTCCACAGAGCGGGCGGCATGACCCTCGGAGAGGGCATCACGGACACGCTCCAGCAGGTCAAGCTCCGCCTGATATTTCTTGTCGCCCTTGAGGGCTTTCTTGGTCTTTTCGATGCGGCGCTCTACCGCCTCGAGGTCGGCGAGAGCCAGCTCCAGATTGATGGTTTCTATGTCACGGACGGGGTCTACCGAGCCCTCGACGTGGATAATATCGCCGCTCTCGAAGCAGCGGACAACGTGGACGATGGCGTCCACCTCGCGGATATTGGCGAGGAATTTGTTGCCCAGACCCTCACCGCGGGAGGCACCGCGCACAAGACCGGCGATGTCCACAAACTCGATGGAGGCGGGGGTGTACTTTACAGGGTGGTATATCTCAGCCAGTGCGTCAAGACGCTTGTCGGGCACATCGACAACGCCCACGTTGGGCTCGATGGTGCAGAAGGGGTAGTTGGCAGACTGTGCGCCCGCACTGGTGATGGCGTTGAAGAGGGTGGATTTGCCCACGTTGGGCAGACCGACGATACCAAGTTTCATATGAATGGTCATCTCCGTTCAGAAATTTGTGTCTACAAACAGTCATTATAGCATCACCCGAGGCGTTTGACAAGTATTTTGGTATACGCCGCAAAAAGCAGGACTATGCGGGCTGTTTCGGGCGGGTTCTGTGCTATTTAATATGATAGGGGGCTTGACTTTTCCTGCCTTATGGGGGAAATTTCATTTATATTGAAGTGTAAGACTTTGGCGGAGGATTGCATGAAAACATTATTATACAGAGTATGGCAATGCACATGGGGAATATTACAGACACTGCTGGGGTTTGTTATGTTCATATTGCATTTTAGGTGCAGGCATTATACCTACCACGGCGCGGTTATCACCGAGTGGAACGTGAAATCCAGTATGTCCCTGGGCTTGTTTGTGTTCGTTACCTCCGAGCCCTTCTTCGCGGAGAAGTTTGAAGGGCAGATAGAGAAAGCAGAGCTTTCTCGCCGCCTTCTGGTGCATGAGTATGGGCATACCATTCAGTCGCTTATACTTGGACCGCTGTACCTTATCGTCATTGGAATACCCTCCACGCTGTGGGGATTTCTCTTCGGGAAGAAGCGCAAGGACGAGCAGATACCATATGGCGCGTTTTTTACGGAGAAATGGGCAAACAGGCTTGGCGAGAGGGTTACAGGCGAGAAATCCATAGATATGCTTGTGATAGATTAGGAAAAATATAAGCCGTCCGTTCATTTTGCGATGAATAGGCGGCTTTCTCAATTGATGCTATGTTTTCAAGATAACAGTGAGATACTCCCCCCTCTTCCCCGCCTCTATTGGAGGAAAAAAGAAGCAATATCGCCTGCCGAAAGAACAATGCATGAAAATTTGTACCATAAGCGGCTCGACAGTAATCGGCATATACTGTCACCTTGCCGAAAATGCGGAAATTCACAGAATGTTCATACATTTGAAGTCGTAAAACTGTATGCTGATAATGGAGTAGGTTGCTGAATATGCAAAATCTGTATCGTTACAGCAGCCTGCCGAGCTAACAAAAAGAATATGCAAAAGAGAATGAGGATGCCGAAATGAGTATTTTCAACCTGTTTGCCCTTTGCGGTGGCTTAGCGTTTTTCCTTTTCGGAATGAAAATCATGTCCACCGGTCTGGAAAAGATGGCGGGCAGCCGCCTTGAAAGCACCCTTAAGAAGATGACCTCCAGCCCTCTGCGCAGCATGGTGCTGGGTGCGGGCATCACCGTTGCAATCCAGTCCTCCTCCGCGCTGACGGTAATGCTGGTGGGTCTGGTCAACTCCGGCATTATGGAGCTGGGGCAGACGGTCAGCGTCATCATGGGCTCCAACATAGGCACCACATTGACCGCTTGGCTGCTCAGTCTGACGGGCATTGAGAGCGATAATTTCTTTATTCGTATGCTCAAGCCCACCTCCTTTGCGCCCATCGTTGCCATTATCGGCTTTGTCATGTCGCTGAGCAAGCGGGAGAAGCGCAGGGATACCGGCAGCATCATGCTGGGCTTCGCGCTGCTGATGTACGGCATGAGCGAGATGAGCGGCTCGGTGTCCGGTCTGGCTGATATGCCGGAGTTTACCCGCGTACTGACTCTCTTCGACAACCCTCTCATGGGTGTGCTAGTCGGCGCGGTGGTTACCGGTGTCATTCAGGCATCGGCTGCCTCTGTCGGTATGCTGCAGGCACTGGCGATGACCGGCTCTATCTCTACCGGCATGGCAATCCCCATCATCATGGGACAGAACATCGGCACCTGCGTTACCGCAATGCTCTCCTCCATGGGCGCAAGCCGCAACGCAAAGCGCGTGGCTGCGGTACACGTCTGGTTCAACATTCTCGGAACGGCAATATTCCTTTCCATATTTACCCTGTACACCAAATTTGTCAATCCGGCATTTGCCGACAGAGCGATAACTCCTATGGGCATAGCCGTTGCGCACAGCGCATTCAACGTGCTTGCCACCTTGGTTCTCTTCCCCTTTGGCAAGCTGCTTGAGAAGCTGGCTATAATCACTGTCCGCGGCAAGAAGGTGACCGAAGAGGTGCTGATAGACGACCGTCTGCTCATCACCCCCGCTGTTGCCATCAGCGAGTGCCGTGCGGTTATGGTGAAGATGGCTGCAAAGGCAGAGGAAACCCTGCTGCTTGCCATCAGCCTGCTGCATGACTTTACCCCCGAGGGTGCAGAAAAGGTCGCCGCAGCGGAGAACGAGATAGATATGTACGAGGACAAGCTGGGAGCGTTCCTTATCAAGCTCAGCACCAAGGAACTGACCAGCGAAAATAGTGCGGAAATTGCCAAGCTGCTGCACATCATCGGCGATATTGAGCGCATCGGTGACCATGCGCTTAATCTGGCGGAAACCGCACGGGAGCTTGCAGACAAGGGCGCGGAATTCTCTCCGGCTGCCAAGAGCGACCTGAGCGTTATTGAAAGCGCACTGACCGAGATACTCACCATGACGGTGCAGGCACTGACCGAGGGTGACCGGGAACTGGCACGCAAGGTTGAGCCGCTGGAGGATGTTATCGACCAGCTTACCTTTGACATCAAGGCACGCCACATCAGCCGTCTGCAGTCGGGCGACTGCACCATACTGCTGGGCTTCATTCTGTCGGACATTCTGACCAACATGGAGAGAGTTTCCGACCACTGCTCCAACATTGCGGTATGTATGCGCCAGAGCAACGACGAGGGCGTATCCGCACACGGTTATCTGAGCCAGCTCAAGGAGCAGACCACCGGCGAATTCGCGGAAGAGCTGCGGGAATACACTGCCAAGTACGAGCTGCAGGAGCCGCAGACTGTGGAAGAGCCTCAGCTTACCGTCGAGGATGCTGACTATATACGCCACAATATGTAAGAAAGACAAAACAGAAAAGTTTTACTCGATTTTTTGCCAGTATGGACTTCGTCAGAAGAACATACTAGGAGGTCATGCGGGGTGCCTAGGCAAAGCCTGGAGGCAGGAGCCTAGTGGCAAAGCCACGCAAAACCTACCCCAAGTACCCAACCAAAGACAAACTTACCCTTGCGCCCGCACCAAAATCAGTAAGGTGCGGGCGCGTTGTCGTTTGCGGAAAGGTGAAGTCGAGCAATGCGGGCGCGAGCAGCAATTCATTAATTTGCCAAGGGTGAATTAATGAGAACGGGCGTAGAGCAGGTTTTTCAGAAGGGTAACGGTATGCGCAAGCAGGGCGATTTTTCGTATAGACCTAGTTGTGTTCAAACGGTTAGATGATTTAGGTTTCTGCGCCCACCCACCCGCCCCCTTACGCTTGCGCGGCTGTTTTTACGCTTGAAACTTTGACGCTTCTGCGGCTTGTTTGGGTTTACAAACAGCCCCACGAAAGCTTCACCACTCGCACCGGCCACAAAGAAAAAACGGTGCGGGCATTTTGTTCTTTTCTCGGCTGGGCGGTTGCATATCACAGCGTCTTGTGCGATAATAGAAGAAGCTGTGCGGCAGAAAAGCCGCGTTTGGAGGAATTCACAATTGCGTAAGTTTTCCATTGGTGTAAACAGACCACCTCGCCCGGAGGCGGAGGAATATTCCCTGATGATGGCAATGCCTACCCCCACCGGCTGGGGAGAAACCCCTCGCCCTGCCCATGGCGGCAGAAATATGAACCGCCTGGAGTGCGGCACTATACGTTTTGACAGGCTGCACGTCCGTATTTTTCCCGATAAGCCTATCCTGCCGCCGCCGTTGGAGGATAAGATCAAGGGCAGCCTTGATGAGGACCAGAGCCGTCCGGTGCTGCCGCTGGTGGAGCAGTCGCCCTATCCCGAGCCTCCTGTGCCGCGCCGTGCGCCTGTTGCGGAGGAAATACTGGAGTACCGCCACCCCGGCGACAGCGATACCATCAGAGATGAGCTGCTGGGGCAGATGCGTATGCTGGAGTTCCGCATACTGTGCGGGATTATCGTGGTGCTGTTTCTCGGTGCGCTGGAGCTGCTGCCCCGCCTGAATATCACCCTGCCGGATATGTTTCTGCCCGACAAGGGCCCCGCTGTGTACCTCACCCTTAACCTGCTGATGACAGGCTTCTGCGCCGTGCTGTGCAGAAACGTCCTTGCGGGCGGTTGGGATTCCCTTAAACGGCTGCGCCCCGACGGAGAGGGTATGCTGGCGTTTGCCGCCGGATTTACCTTCCTGCAGATGATTGCGGAGTTTGTGTGGTACTTCGTCAAGCATCAGCCGGTGCATAGGGTGTGCGGCGCGCCGCTGGCACTGGCATTGCTCATCAACGACATCGGTCTGCTGGTGCTGACACGGAGAGTGGCGCGCAACTTCCGGTTTGTTGCCCTGCGTGGTATGCGTATGTCGGCGCGGCTGATGGACGACGGCGTGGAGTTTGACGAGATTATACACGCCGACCACCGTTTCCGCCCCTGTGCCGCCTATGCGGTGCGCACCAAGTTTCTGGAAAAATACCTCAACTTCTCATACGAAGAGGACCTGTGCGAAAGCCTGTCCTCCCGCCTGACACCATTTGTGCTGCCCTTTGCCGCGCTGTGCGGCGTGCTTGGTGGACTTGTCAGCGCAAAGGAATGGGGCATCTGGGGCGGCATCTACTGCGCTGCCGCCGCGCTGATAATCGGCGTGCCTGCCTGCCGTATGCTGTGCCTTAACCTGCCGATGGACTTTGCAGCCCAAAGGCTGTTGCCGCGTGGCGTTATGCTCAACGGCTGGGCAGGCGCGGACGAATTCGGCAAGACCGACACCCTTGCGGTGGGGTCGGACGCGCTTTTCCCGGAGGGGACTGTGCGCATGGTGGCAGTAAAGACCTTCGGCGAAGCACCCGTGGAGCGCACAATGCTCTACGCCGCCTCGGTGGTAATTGCCGCCGGCGGGCCGCTGGCGCAGGTGTTTGAGTACATCTTCAGCGGCAAGCACGACCAGCTTCTGCCCGCAGAGGGCATTGACTACGAAAACGAGCGGGGCGTCTCCGGCTATGTAAACTCCCAGACAGTGCTGGTTGGCAACCGCGAACTGCTGCGCCTGCACCAGTGCAGAACACCCTCCAAGGACTATGAGGGCATACTGCGCTGTGACGAGGAAAGCAGTCTGGTGTATATCGCCATCGGCGGCATACCCTGCGCGGTAATGCAGGTCAGGTACAGCGCGGATATGCGGACGGTGCGCTCGGTGCAGCGCATGGTGGAAAACGGCGTCAGTCTGGTGGTGTACACCTGCGATGCCAACGTGACCAGAGAGCTTATATCCCGCATTTACAATATCCCGCAGAGATATATCAGTATGCTCAGCACACGGGCGGGCTCACAATACGACCGCATAACCCACACGATACTGGACAAGGCACCGGCGATACTCGCCACCAACGGACAGCTTTCCGCGCTGGCAGATGGTCTGACGGCGGCGCGGCGGCTGCGTCCGCTGCTGGTGTTTGCCACAGCCGTTGAGATGATTTGCTGGGTGATATGCCTGATGCTGGTGGTAGTGCTATGCTGCATTTCCGGCTCGTCGGCGGTAGACCCCGCACAGCTTATGATGATGCAGACCATCTGTCTGCTGGTCAACATGATTTCGCTGTTCCGGAAGATTATATAATGTAAAAGGAAAGAAACAGGAGAAGAGAGCATGGGCTTTGATTTTTCGAGGGACACGCTGCAGCAGCGGATAACCCCATTCCTGCTGCGGGCAAAGCGTGCGACCTATGCGGGAAAGGGCGCAGAGAGTGCGTCCTCCCGCCCCAAATCCCACGACCTGCAATATTCGGAGGGTGAGCTGCTGTACATAGACAGCTTCATCGGAGAGAAGGAGTTTGCGGGAGAAGAGGCGGTATGGGCAGAGGGTACGCCCATATGGAGCATGAACTACATCGGGCGGGTGACCAACCCGCGCTTCAGCGGAGATTTCCTGAAAGCGGCACTGAAGGCAGTGCCTGCGGAGAGGCCCTACCGCGGACCCGAGGTATATGAAGAGGGTGACTGGCGGTACGAATGCAGGACAGAGGGAAATTTCGGCTGGTTTCAGGGGTACGAGGTGATATATCTGGAGGGTGAAGCGGTATACGACTGCTTTTTCCATGGCGGGTATATACACACCACAAGATAAGGAAAATTAACAGAAAAGCTTTACTCGATTTTTCTCGCCAGTATGAGATTCCGAGGAATCTCATACTAGGCTGTTTGCGGGGTGCCTAGGCAAAGCCTGGGGGCGGCGCCCCTGCGAAACCTAAGACTCACGCCCAACCAAACAAGATCAACTCGCGCCCGCACCAAAATCAGTAAGGTGCGGGCGCGTTGCTATCCAGCGAAAACCTAAAAGTCGAGCAAAAAGCGGGCGCGAGTAACAACGTAGCTCCGTCAAGATTTGCCGCAGGCAAATCTTGCAGCGGCAGTAAAGCAGGTTCTGCGGGAATGTGCCGGTGGCGCAACTAACCTGTGCGGACTTTTGCGTTCTGACTTAGTTGTGTGCTGAATTTTAGTTACTCAGGTTTTTGCGCCCACCCGCCCGCCCCCTTACGCTTGCGCGGCTGTTTTACGCTTGAAACTTTGACGCTTCTGCGGCTTGTTTGGGCTTTCAAACAACTCAAAACAGAAAAGCTTTACTCGATTTTTCTCGAAAAATCGCGGGGCGTGGGGCAGAGCCCCACAGAAGCCCCACCATTCGCACCCAACCAAGATAAACACTCGCGCCCGCACCAAAATCAGTAAGGTGCGGGCGCGTTGCTATCCAGCGAAAACCTAAAAGTCGAGCAAAATGCGGGCACGAGCAGCAACGTAGCTCCGTCAAGATTTGCCGCAGGCAAATCTTGCAGCGGCAGTAAAGCAGGTTCTGCGGGAATGTGCCGGTGGCGCAACTAACCTGTGCGGGGTTTTGCGTTCTGACTTGGTTGTGTGCTGAATTTTAGATGCTCAGGTTTCTGCGCCCACCCGCCCCCTTACGCTTCCCTTTCCCGTTTCAGTCAATATCATACCAAAGCCTGAACCGTCCTTGCAGATTCACAGCTTCTCAATAGGCGCAAGGGGGAAAGAGCCTGCTCGTCCAATTATTAAGTTGTCCTAAACTTTATTAAGAATTGTTGAATCGTTTCTACAAACGTGCTATAGTTTATGTAATAATGCCAAAAATGACTGCAATGCTGAATAAATAATATGATGTTAAGACCATTTAAGGCTCAAAATATACAGATAAGGACGATGAGTATAACATGAGTACACACGGTCACCCAGTCAGAAGGATTTCGGGGACACATTCCAGAGCCTATGATGACTATACCATTTGTGAGTATCGAGTCACCGATGGGGTGCTGACCTATGAGGAGGGCGGGCTGCTGCGCCGCTTTGGCATCGCTATGCCAGATATGCTCAGTGAGCTGGGCAATGCCACTGCCCTGTGGCCCCTTGCGCCGGAGCACGCCAAGTCCACCCGCGAACACGTTGCATTTATCGCCACCGACACCACCGAGGGTCGGCGGGCGTATACCGACTTTGAAACGCTCTTTGTCCAGAATGGCATGGAGTGCTGGGTCAGTATGTCCTCCATGGTGCTGTACTACGATAATTCCATGGTGCTGGGCATCATGTTTACCAGCATAAACGATGCCAAGAACCGTATGCTCAAGCTGGCGCATGAGGCGGAGGTAGATATGCTCACCGGTACGCTAAACCGTACCGCCCTGCGCCGTGCGGTGGATTCCATCACCGCCGACGGCGGCTCCCATGCCCTTATCATGCTGGATATTGATAAGTTCAAGGAAATCAACGATACCTACGGCCATACCGTCGGCGACAGAATCCTTGTCAGCATGGTGAAAAACCTGCGGCAGGGTCTGCGGCGTGACGATGTGCTGGGCAGAATGGGCGGGGATGAGTTTGTCCTCTGCCTGCGCAATGTGCCGGAGAAAACCCTCATCGACCGGCTTGCGGGACATATCTGCTCCCTTGCGCGCAATTCCATGCCGGAGGGACTGAACATCACCGTCAGTCTGGGCATTGCGCTGTGTCCGAGGGACGGCTCCCGCTTTGATGAGCTGTACAGCAATGCCGACAAGGCAATGTACAGCGTAAAGCATGGCGGTGGCGATGGCTATGCCTTCTGCAGCACCGAGAGCGAAATACCCGCTGCGGAGTCGGCGGCACCAAAGTGCGTCTGCGGTGCTTCGGAGGGGTGCAGTCTGCTGCTTTACTACGACACAGCAACCGACCGGTTTACCTACCCCGATGGCATTGAGAATATTTTCAGTGCCTCATTTGACTCCCGCCCCCTCTGGCAGCTTTTCACCGATTACGGCATTGCCTCTGCAGACACCTCGGAGCGTCTGCGTGCCATCATACGGGAGATGCGTACCAGCTATGCCACCTGCGCCGAGGTGCGCTATGCCGAATATTTCATGAAAACGGCAGGCGGTATGTGGCACTGGTTCCGTTTCGGCTTCATTCGCAGTCCGGAGTCGGCCAATATAATGATAACGCTGACCGATATAAATGATGAGGTGGTCGATAACCGCCGCAGATGGAATCAGGCGGAGTACGACGACCTGACCGGTCTGCTGGTGCATACCGCATTCAATCGTGCTGTTGAGATGACCCTGCTGAAGGACGCGGAGGGCATCGCCGCAGGTAAATACGCACTGCTTTACCTTGACATCGTGCGCTTCAAGGCCATCAACGATATGTTTGGAATGACCGAGGGCGACCGTCTGCTGATATACATTGCCGACATTCTTTCCTCCTCGGCGGAAAACGGCGGTGCGGCGTGCCGCATCGATTCCGACCGCTTCGTGCTGTTTGTCAACAAGCGGGGCGCGGAGCTGCAGGAGCTGGTGGAGAATTACCTTGAGGCTCTGTCCAGATACGAGCTGGCTATCGAGGTGGTCAGCAATGTGGGCGTATATGTCATCAACGACAATACCCTCAACGTGGACGCCATGCTTGACCGTGCCATTCTCGCGCAGGCGGCAATCAAGGGCAGCTATACCGACCGCATAAATTATTACGACGAAAACCTGCGCAGGGATATGCTCAGCGAGCAGGAGATTGCGGGCAGCATGACCACCGCCCTGACCACCGACCAGTTTATCGTCTACTATCAGCCCCAGTATGACCACACCACAGGCGAACTGGTGGGCGCGGAGGCTCTGGTGCGCTGGATGCACCCGGAGAAGGGGCTTATCATGCCCGGTGTGTTTATCCCCATCTTTGAGCGCAACGGCTTTATCACCAAGCTGGACTTCTATGTGTTTGAGCAGGTGTGCCGTTTCCTCCGCTCCTGTCTGGATAAAAAAATGCAGGTTGTACCTATCTCGGTCAACCTGACACGCTACGACATCTTCCGCAGCAACTTTGTGGAAACGCTGGAGAGTATCCGCGCCAAGTACGATGTGCCGGTGGCACTGCTTCGTCTGGAGATAACCGAATCGGCAATCGTTGGCAGTATTCAGCATATTGTGGAGCTGTTCAGGCAGCTTCATGAGCTGGGCTATGTCATCGAGATGGACGACTTCGGCAGCGGCTATTCCTCCCTCAACGTGCTGAAGGATATTGACATTGATATACTCAAGCTGGATATGCAGTTTGTTTCCGAGGACATGGGGCACAACCGCAGTGGTCCTATTCTCAGCTCGGTGGTGCGCATGGCACAGTGGCTCAACCTGCCGATAATTGCGGAGGGCATTGAGACTGTGCATCAGGCAGACTACCTGCGCAGCATAGGCTGCAGCTATATACAGGGCTATCTGTACGCCCGCCCCATGCCGGAGTCCGACTATGCGGGACTGCTCAATAATGCGGCAACAGGCGCGACGGTGCCCCAGTGGAAGCTGATCGAAACGCTCAATTCTGGCAAGTTCTGGGATCCTGAATCGCAGGAAACGCTGATATTCAGCAACTATGTGGGCGCGGCGAATATCTTCCTCTACAACAGGAGCGGACAGATAGAGATTCTGCGCATGAACAAGAAGTATCCGCTGGAGCTGGGCGGAGGCGCAAGCGAGCAGGAGCTGCTGCGCATCAATCCGCTGCTGATGCTGGACGAGGAAAACCGCCGCATATATATTGATATGCTCGAACGCGCCATCGAATCCTCCGATGAGCAGGAGAGCGAATACTGGCGCAGCAGCCGCAGACCGGAGGACGGGTGCTGCTCACAGTGCAGCCGCGTGTGTCTGCGCAGCACCGTCCGCGTCATTGCCAGCGGCGAGGATAACTGGCTCTTCTTTGAATCCATCCGCAACATCACGGGCGAGAAAAACGCCGAGGCAGAGGTGGTGCATCGTGAGACCATCTTCCGCGCGGCGAGCGAGCAGGCAAACATATATTACTGGGAGTACGACGTTGCCAAGAAGGAAATGTACCCCTGCTTCCGCTGTATGCGTGACCTCGGACTGCCCGCCGTTGTGACCAACTACCCTGAGCCCGCCATCGAGATGGGCATTTTCCCGCCGGAGGTGGCGGAGATGTACCGCGAGATGCACAAAAGGATAGAGGCAGGCGAAAAGGAGCTGGAGGCGGAGATTCCGCTGACTCTCGACAGAGTGCCTTTCCGTGTGCGCTATACCACCCAGTTTGACGAGGAGGGCAAGCCCATTAAGGCATACGGCTCGGCAACACTGATATAGATAGGGCTATTTGGTCAGGTCGTAATAATGTACGACAATGTCCTCGTAATGACCGTTATCGAAGAGGAAGCCGCCGGGGATAGTGCCCAACCGCACAAAGCCCAGCTTGCGGTAGAGCGACAGCGCCGCAGTGTTGTTGGCGACAACCGCGTTGAATTGCAGTATGCGGAAGCCAAGCTCCCTGCTCTTTTGCAGACAATGGCGCACCAGTGCCTCGCCCGCTCCCTTGCCCCTGCAATCCCGCCGCACCGCGTAGCTTGCGTTGCAGATGTGCCCGCAGCGACCGATGTTATTGGGGTGCAGAATATACAGACCGACCGCTTCACCGGTGTCAGCATTTACTGCGATGCCGGTGAAGCTTTGTTCTTCAAAGAATACTGCTCCGCTCTTTGTGTCGAGCGGCTCGGTCTGAGGGAATGCCACGCCGTCCTCCACCACCTGATTCCATATCTCAACGGCGGCAGCAGTGTCGGCGGCGGTAAATTGCTTTATTATATACATAATATATACCTTCTTATGTTGCTTTTACGGATTTCGTTGTTCCAACAGGCGGCGATTTCTGGTATTAAGCTATTACTTCACTCTCGGCAAAGAAAGAAGCTCACGAACACGACATTCGATGTGTTTTTCAATTGCCTCAAGCCGCCATTCGGGCAGATTTATCGACGGATGCCGCTTGAACTTAAAGCCAATGAGCTTCTTCAGCTCGGCACGCTGGCGAGCCCCCATAACCTCTTTGCATATATTCTCGTAGGAAATGCCATAGGGGTTTGCACGGGTAGCAGCATATGCGGCAATATCCTTGAAGTCGTCTTCCATAGCAAAGTTGAAAAGGGACAGACCGTTATCAAAAACAGGTGCCGCACCGATGATTTCGCCCGTATGGTTATCACGCAGCACGCCGAAGTTACCGAAATGGCGGTCTTCGTTGTATATAACCGCATCGAACACCAGCATACTCTTCGCCTGCTCAAGTGCTTCTTCACCGATACCGGCGAAGTAATCAAGACACGCCTTGATTCCGCCGGAGGTTACAATCCGTCCGATGGGCACAAAGGCGGTGTCGATATCGGTAAACAGCTTGCAGGTGGATGCAAGAATGCCTTTCCAGTTTTCCAGATCGTAATGTACGGCATTGAGCCCCATGTGCTCGGCTATCTGGCAGGCGTAGTATTCACTGTACGGTTCGTTGCCTGCGTTGGCATAGCCCTCGGTGCCGCCTTTATAAAGATAGATGCCATCGTCCTCGATAAATCGCCACGCCTTACGGAGCATACCCTGCGTGGTAAGCTCGGGCGATGTGCTGAACGCCTTGTTGCTGTGTGGTGCGCCTGTGTATGCAACAAGGGAAAGCACCTCGGAAAATCTGTTGTGGTAAAGATTATATTCCTCAAATGTTCCCTCGAAGCCAAGAGGCACAACCCAGTAGCTGTCGTTAAGGGATAAGCCCTTGCACACGTCGATAATGCCCTTTGTGTTGTTGATGCTGAGCCCGAGTGTTTTGAGAATCTCGTCAACAAAGGCTCTGTTTTTCGGTATAACTCTGCGTTCGAGCCATTTCATTATTCCGTTGTCGGTAAGGGTCAGGTCAAGGGGAAATACGCTTTTTCGCTCCTCGTTCACCGACAGTATCTTTGCCTGCATACCCTCAAGACCGTTTTCCTCCAGCGAAAAGGTCAGCAGTTCTTCGTCATACATTCGCAGGCTGTATTTTGTAATCACATCGTCACCTCTTTCCTCAAGTATCACGGTCAGATTCTTTCCCACCGCATGGGATATTTTCAGCAGCATATCAAGGGAGATATTCTGACCGCCGCTCTCGATACGGCATATATTCGACCGCTTTGTGCCTATCATCTCGGCAAGCTGACTTTGCGTAAGCCCACGTTCGAGCCGTGCCGCTGTCAGCTGTGATATGATTTTCTGCCGCAGGGCAAGAATATCCTCGCTCATACTGCACCCCTTTGCTCTGTAGTCTACGCTTATATGTTATCGTATATGATAACATATGTCAAGAATTGATTTGGGGGTATCAGGGCTCACCCTAAAGATTGGCGTGTTTTTCCGCCACCATGAGCCGGAGATTGCCGTACAAGTTCACTGTCTGCCGCAGAAAAAGATGTGTTTACTTCACCTCCGTTCCGATGCAAAATGCAGAATAGCTTGTAAGTTTATTACAAATTTGCGATAGCTTTTATTCTTGAATCGCTTCTGTTGGGGCGATATAATAGTTAACGCAGATGTATATTAATGCAAAAATATGAACCCATAAATATAATCTGTATCAGTCTGCTTACAGAAAGGGTGTTTCAGTAATGAAAAAGCAACTTAACAGACAGGCGATTTCATTTTCTCTGGTTTTATTTCTCTCGTGGTTCAGCGTTGCCTCTTTTGGGATCATCCCCGAAATAATTGATATGATTGCAGGGGATACAAACACATTCAAATACGCTGTTCCGGAGCAGATGATGGCTCTTGCGCCTGCTGCAATTATGATTGCGATTACATTGGCCTTGAACTACATACTAAAACCTGACCTCAGCAGAAGTTTTAAGATGCATATTGCGTTCGGGTTTGTTACCATTTTGATTTGCACTATACTTCTGGCCAGCTTTGTTGTCTTGTCGACCTGGGCAGATGGCCGTTTGTATTCAAATCTTGCATTACTGCATATCAATCTTTACTGGATAGTGCCCGTGGTTTCGCTGTTGATCGAAGCAGGCTGTTATATCAAGCAGCGTTTGTATCAAAAGCCGAAGGAATTGATTGTTTTGCTGGCATCGAGTGCAAGTATTTGTTTGCTGATGACCTATATTGTTGAGCTTTTTGTTGTTGGATTATCTATCTGAGTAATCCGTTGTGAGATTCTCGCCGGAAAGAGGCGACGCCCATCTATTAAGCGGCACCGAGGTAAAAAACGGTGCCGCTTTTAGCGATCATTCGTGCAATGATTTTGTCGGCATACAGAAGTTCCTTTTTGGATTACGTTGTTCCAACAGGCAGCGATTTCTGCTATAATGAAAGAAGCCGCAGCACTTATCAATATTATATGTAAAGGCAGCGGCCCGCAACGGTAATTGCCCGCAGGACACAGGAAGAGAGGATATATTATATAATGAAAGCAATAGTAAGCCTTGGTGCAAATCTGGGAGAGCGTGAGGCGGCGCTGAATACCGCCCTGCGTTTGCTTGATGCGCTGCCCGCAACCCGTCTGCTGCGTGTTTCCTCAATGTACGAAACGGAGGCGGTGGGCGTGCCTGACAGTCAGCCCGATTATCTCAACTGCGTTGCCGAGGTGGAGAGCAGATTTTCTCCCGAAATGCTGCTGGGTATGTGCCTTGGCATAGAAACGTCACTGGGTCGCACCCGCCCGGGAGAGAAATCACCGCGCCTGATAGATATTGACCTGCTGCTGTGCGCGGATGAAAGCGGAGAGATGATAAGGCATGATTCATGGGAGCTGATATTGCCCCACCCGCGTATGCACGAGCGGCTGTTTGTGCTCGCCCCGCTGAAAGAACTTTTCCCTGACGAGAGTGTTTTCGGAATGGATTTTTCTGTCGCGTTTTCAGAATGTTCCGGTCAGAGGATAAAACCGCTCTGATATAGCTCTGTAAGTCATTCTACAGATAGGGGTAGAGAATAGCCCACGCAACTACATTTTGGGCAGTAAATTCAAAAACAATCAATCCAAAAAAAATCCGAAAAAATATTGAAAAAACGCTTGACATTCTAAGAAGCGTGTGGTATTATATCTAAGCGCTCGAGAGAGAGCCCCAAAAAACCGGTCAAAGCACAGCAAACTAACCGAGAAAAGAGGTTAGAGATTGTTGAGAATGACCAAAGACTGGAGCGACCGATTGAGCAACAGGACCTTGAAAATTA
>SVPT01000050.1 GCA_015065695.1 Oscillospiraceae bacterium
ACCACCGACCTGTGCGGTCTGCGTGCTGATGCCCTCTATCGTGAGGACGCCGGCAAGCCCGTCCGTAAGTCTCATGAGAACCCCGCCATCAAGCTCATCTACAGCGAGTTCCTCGGTGAGCCCAACTCTCATAAGGCACATGAGCTGCTGCACACCACCTACACCAAGAAGTCCAGATATTAATAGCATAGTATAATTATACAGGGCGCTGTCCATGCAGAGATGCGAGGGCAACGCCCTTTTTCCATGCTTTCCAATGCAGGATAAAGACTTTCTGTTTTCTGGAGAAGAGGGCGAAAGGCACGAAAATATATGAAAAACGCAGTATATTATCTGCAATGATATGCGTTATATTGTCAGTTTAACGCTTGTATATGTGTTGCGGTTGTGATATAATATTCATCTGTATGTTAACATACTGAAAGGATGAGCGGCGTGACCGAAATCGAGCTGTATAGCTGTTTTGCATACCTCGGACCTTTCTGGATTGCCGGTATGCTCGGCGACAGGAAGAGGAATAAGCTCCTGCGTTTCCATCTCAATCAGGGCATTGTGCTGTTCATTTCCGAGGTCATTGCCGTGCTTCTGGCATGGCTTGCGGGCAAGGCGGTCAGCTCAATACCCATCGCGGGCAAGGTGCTTTCGGCGGTGCTGATAGCGGCGGCTCTGGCGTACATCATTGCCATGTCGGCAGTAGGCATGAGCCGTGTGCTGCAGGGCGAGGTGAAGCGGCTTCCCCTGATAGGCTGGGTCAACATACTCAAATAAAATATTGCATAATTACTCATAACATTGCAACCCAACCGGCTTGCGCCGATAATTCTGCGAAAGGATGAGCGCATGAAAAAATTGTGTGCGTTTCTGCTGGCGGCTGCGCTCATCGTAATGGCGTGTCCCCTGATGACAGGGTGCGATTCCTGCAATAAGCAGGAGGAAAGCATCACCCTGCGCACCATGACCACCCTTGGTGACGAGCCATTCAGCGGTATCTATAAGGAAATGCTGCTGCAGTTTACCGCCGACCACCCGGAGATTTACCTGCACGACACCACAGCGGCAAAAAATGATGCCTTTAAACTAGGCGCAACACTGGAAGCGACATATCAATCGCTCAGTGCGCCGCATATAATATACTACCGCACAGACACAGGCATGGAAGCTCTATGCGAGGACTACATGGTCTCCCTTGAGGAGATAAGGAAGGATTACCCGGACTTTGCCGCGGATATTTCCGAGGCTGCGCTGGACAGCGTACGCGCCGAGGACGGCAAGGTGTACTGCATACCGGTGATGGGGGAGTGGACGGCACTTGCCGTAAACAACACCCTGCTGGAAAGCTGCGGATTGGTGTCTCCCACCGATTTCCCCGCCCTTGAGCGTGCCATTGACGTGCTTTCTTCCAGCGATATTATCCCCATAGCCAACAGCGCAGACAACTGCGCGCCCATCATGGAGTGGCTCATTTCCATGAACTGCGGAAAGCAGTCGCTGGAGGAGGCGCTGGACGGTGAGGACATTTCCAAAGACCTTATGTGGGAGGACGCCCTGCAGCAGTACAGCAGCCTTTGCGAAAAGGGGGCGTTTGCACCCGCTGCCATAACCAACAGCATCAGCAAATATGTTTCCGACACCGATGCGGTGCAGTACCGCCGAGTGCTAGGTGAGGAATATGACACGGGTCGCGAGAGTGACCCCATTGAGCTGTTCAACAGCGGACGCGCCGCGATGACCGCGGTGGACAGCACCACCGTCGGAAATGTGACGGTGGAGGATTTCAGCCTGATTAACTTCCCCGCGCCGCAAGGGGTGCAGTACCCCGAGTACGGCATCAACACCGGCTTTACCTCCGGCTTCTACATAACGCGCAAGGCATACGATGACCCTGCACTGCGGGAGCTGGTGCTGGAGTGGGTGGAGCACATGACAGGAACGCAGTTTTCTTCTGCCTGTGCCGCCGAGGGCTTTATCCCCGCAAATGTAAAGGCAGAGGGCGCGCTTTCCGCAACGACACCGCTGATAGAAGCGGTGCGAGAGGGCGAGTGTGTGCCTTCCCTGCGGCAGGACCGCTGGCTGCAGCGGTGGAATGATTTGGAATACCGTGCGGCAGAGCTGTACTACGGCGTGATAACGCCCAAACAGATGCTTGGTCTGCTGGCGGACGAAACGCTGGTCACCGAGGACATTCTCGAGCAGTGGGCAGCGGCGGTCTCCGCTTCCGATGCGGCAGCTTCGGACAGCGATGTGACTCAATAACAGCAATGCACTAATTCAGTTAAGCTAACCGAAAGGGGTTTTCATAAAATGGGTCTGATAGTTCAGAAATTTGGCGGAAGCTCAGTTGCCAACGCCGAGCGCGTAATGAACGTCGCAAGAATCGTCACTGATACCTACAAGCAGGGCAACGACGTTGTCGTGGTTGTTTCGGCACAGGGCGATACTACCGATGACCTTATTGCAAAGGGCAGAGAGATCAACCCCAAGGGCTCCAAGCGTGAGATGGATATGCTCATGTCGGCGGGCGAACAGATCTCCATTTCCCTGCTGGCAATGGCCATCGAGAGTCTGGGATTCCACGCAGTTTCGCTGCTGGGCTGGCAGGCTGGCTTCGAGACCAGCTCTGTCTACGGCGCAGCACGCATCAAGCGTGTCAATGCCGACCGCATCAAGACCGAGATTGGCCAGCGCAAGATAGTCGTTGTGGCAGGCTTCCAGGGTCTTAACAGGTATGACGACATCACCACCTTCGGTCGTGGCGGAAGCGATACCAGCGCGGTTGCAATTGCCGCTGCCATCAACGCCGACCGCTGCCAGATATTCACCGACGTTGAGGGTGTGTACACCGCCGACCCGCGCAAGATTCCCAACGCAGTCAAGCTGGAAGAAATCACCTACGATGAGATGCTGGAGCTGGCAACGCTGGGCGCACAGGTGCTTAACAACCGCTCGGTGGAAATGGCAAAGAAATACAACGTGGAGATGGAGGTTCTTTCCTCCCTCGTCAGAAAACCCGGAACAATTGTCAAGGAGGCAGTCAAAGTGGAAAAAATGCTTATCAGCGGTGTCGCAAAGGATACCAATGTTTCTAGAATATCTGTTATCGGTGTTGCCGATGAGCCGGGAATCGCATTCAAGATGTTCTCCCGCCTCGCTGCAAAGAATATCAATGTAGACATCATTCTCCAGTCGGTCGGCAGAGACCAGACCAAGGACATCAGCTTCACCGTCGCACGCGATAGCTGTGAAGAGGCTGTTGCCATCATCAAGCAGTTCATGGATTCTGTCAGCGGCAGTGAGATTGTTGTTGACAACACCGTTGCCAAGGTGTCCATCGTCGGTGCAGGCATGGAAAGCCACGCAGGCGTTGCCGCAAAGATGTTCGAGGCACTCTACAGCGCCGCTGTCAATATCCAGATGATCGCCACCAGCGAGATCAAGATTTCCGTCCTCATCGAGGAAAGCTACGCCGACAAGGCTGTTGCAGCTATCCACGGCGCATTCTTCGACTGATAAAGAGAACCAAGCTAAACATAATGAAAATGATTGCGCCCGCACCTGTTTTGGTGCGGGCGTTTACTGTGCGCGGTATTAATTAGAAGTGGGGAAGAAGCTGTCTGTTACGAAAAGCAAGAAAAGAAAAACCGCGTCCCGCACCAAGCATGGTGGGGACGCGACATTGTTTCGTAAGAAGAAAAGAAAACTCAGCCGCCCGCAGTAACGCTGACCGCACCCACATACTCCTCAAGGCAAACGCCCTGCTCGTAGATGGCGGCGGCGTGCTCACGACCGACGTAGCGGAAGTGCCACGGCTCGTAGTTGATGCCGGTTATGGAGAGCTTGTTTTCGGGGTAGCGGCGGATAAAGCCGTAACGCCAGCTATTTTCCTCCATCCAGCGGTAGACATCGTCCAGCGTGCAGGCAGTGCCCTCAACGGTGATGTCGATGGCCATGCCAAGCTGATGCTCACTGGTGCGCGGTGCGGCAACCCAGCTAAGGGCTTCCTCCATGGCGGCATCGCCGGTAGTGCCCTGCGCGGACAGCTCACTGAGCTTGTTGTCCAGCAGGGTCTGCTGATATTCGGCGGTGCGGTAGGCGGAGTTGATGAGGGGGTAGATGCCCTGTGCCCGTGCCGCGTCAAACATCGCCTGCAGGTCGGGGTAGATGCGCTCGTCCACCTTGAAGTCGTTGCGTAGCCGCTTGAGGCGCACTGTGTAGTTTTCCGGCACAGGGTGGTCGCTGTTGACCAGAATCAGCCGCCAGTCATCGCTCTGCACAAAGGGAGCGGCGGTGGTTGTTGTGGTCGCGGTGGTTGTGGCGGTGGTTGTGGCTGCTGTGGTGGAGGCAGAGGAAGAGGCATTATGCTCCGGCAGGGTAAGCCCTGCGGAGGAAAGCGCACCCGACTGCATCACAACCGCGCCGCCTCCGCTGAGATTCTCCGGCGGGCGACCGGCAAGCTGTGTGTCTTTCGGCAGATAATGCACCACCGAAAGCACCACAAGCAGACAGATGACCACTGCCTCTGCCTTAAGTATGCTCAAGCCTTTTCTGGTGAAAGTGCCTTGTTGATTTTCGGACGGTCTTGCTGCTTTGTTTTCCATCATATTCCCCTCGCTAAGTTATGTTCACAGAAAGATGTAAACCTGACGTACATATTATAGCATATATTGGGGGTTGCTGCACTATATATTTGCAAAAATAAATGTAAATATTTTACATAAGATTTGTTAACGCGGACAGCAAACTGAGGAATACAATAGAAATTGCACGCAAAATGGGAATACGCTTAGTTGTTCTCCACGTCGTTGACATTGTCGTCCTGTGCGGAAGCGCGGCCTGCCTTGAAGCCCTTGATGGCCATGATGATGCTGGAGACCATACCGACCAGTGCGCCCAAGTCGTCAATCTGACCGAGACCGGCAATAAAGTCAGGGATTGCGTCAATGGGGCTGACCATGTATACAAGGCAAAGCGCTGCCAGGGCAATCATCCATATGCCCTTTTTCTTGGAGGGAGCCTTGGTGCTGCCCTGTGCGTTGTTGGTGTTGTTGGTGTTGTTGGTGTTGTTGGTGTTGTACTCGTAACCGTAATTATTTTCACTCATGGATATATACCTCCTGAAATGTTTATTGACATATCGCTATTATCATATTATCATGTAAAGGAGGAAAAGTAAAGTATAAGGCGAATTTTGTCCCAAAGGTTATTGGACAGAATTGGTCCTCATATGCTTTACAAATTCACAAATAAAGAAGGTGTGAAATGGCAAAAGCAAAGAGAGCCGTTGCCATAGTGCTCGTCCTGCTGCTGATGCTGATGTGTACCGCCTGCCAATCGGGCATTACCGGAAAATGGCGTTCCACATCGGAAAAGCACACCCAGCTCGCCTTTTCCTCGTCGGGCAAGGTGACTATGTCTGCCGACGGAATCACCATGGCGGGCAGCTATACCGCAGAGGGCGACCGACTGGTTATGACGCTGAACGCGCCGGACGGAGAAGTGTATATCATCGAAGCTGTTTACACGATTGATGGCAAGAAACTGTACCTTGAGAACAAAAAGGGACAGGTTGAGGTATTTGAAAGATAGCTGCCGCAAAAAGCAGCAAAACCGATTAATAAAACAACGGAGGGTATAAAAATGGGTCTGTTCAAAAAGTCTACCAAGAAGAAGCTGGCTGACGCCGCTGAAGCTATTTCCGCACAGGTAAGCGACGCCGTTGCAGTGGTTGAGGAAGCCGCAACCGAGGCAATCGCCGCCGCCAAGGAGGTCATCGCCGAGCACAACGCCGACGAAGCCGCTGCAGAAGAGGCTGTTGTTGTTGAGGTGACCGACGAAGAGCCTGCGGCAGAGGCAGAAGTACCCGCTGCAGAAGAAGCACCCGCAGAGGTGCAGAAGTCTGCTGAGCCTGAGGAAGAGCCCGCTGTCGAGTGCGCTGCCGATGAATGTGCCGAGTGCGCTGAGTGCGCCGCCTGCGTTGCCGCAGACAGCCTGAGTATGCTCCGCGTCATCGACCACCCGCTGGTACAGCACAAGCTGACCATCATGCGCGACATAAAGACCGGCGCAAAGGATTTCCGTCAGCTCCTTGACGAAATCGCTATGCTGGTTGGCTATGAGGTCACCCGTGACCTGCCCCTGTGCGACGTGGAGATTGAAACTCCCCTCATGAAGATGACCGGCAAGGCCATCGCGGGAAAGAAGCTGGCAATCGTTCCTATCCTCCGTGCCGGTCTGGGCATGGTGGACGGACTGCTGCGCCTTGTTCCCGCCGCAAAGGTTGGTCATATCGGTCTCTACCGCGACCCGCAGACCCACGCACCTGTGGACTACTACTGCAAGCTGCCCGATGATATTCAGAACCGTCTGGTTGTCATCACCGACCCCATGCTTGCCACCGGCGGCAGCGCAATTGAAGCTATCCGTATGCTCAAGGAAAAGGGCTGCACCGATATTCGCATGATGTGCCTCGTCGCCGCACCCGAGGGTGTTGCCGAGCTGTACAAGGCTCATCCCGATGTACCCGTATTCACCGCCGCACTGGACGAGAAGCTCAACGAGCGTGCATACATCGTGCCCGGTCTGGGCGATGCCGGCGACCGTCTCTTCGGCACCTATTGATTGACCGACTGATTATTTCAGACTGTTTGGAGTGCATATGAAGAGAGCCGATTACCTTTCGTGGGACGAATACTTCATGGGTGTTGCGCTGCTTGCCTCCATGCGGAGCAAGGACCCCAACACTCAGGTTGGCGCGTGCATCGTCAACGAGCAGAAAATCATACTTTCCACCGGTTACAACGGTTTTCCAAAAGGCTGCTCCGATGACGAATATCCCTGGGCACGCGAGGGGGATTTTTCCGCCACCAAGTACCCCTATGTGGTACACGCGGAGCTTAATGCCATACTCAACGCCGGTGGTAAGTCGCTCAGCGGCGCGGTGATATACGTTGACCTGTTCCCCTGCAACGAATGTGCCAAGGCTATCATACAGAGCGGCATTGCCGAGGTGGTCTATCTTTCCGACAAATACTGCGGAACCGACAGCAACTGTGCTTCCAAGCAGATGCTCACCTCCGCGGGAGTGCGGCTGAGGCAGCTTGTTCCGGAGAGGGACAGCATCATACTCAATTTCCGCAAGCAGTGACAACGGAGGACAGCAATGATTACATTTGAGCAGATTAAGAAAAACCCTGCAATCAAGGAATATATAACCCGCGCAGGTGAGTCGATGGACGCCATCGGCTACACCGAGCATTCCCATACCCACGCAAGAAGGGTGTCCGGCACCGCCGCGTTTATCCTCAAGGAGCTTGGCTATTCCGAAAGGGAGTGCGAGCTGGCGCAGATTGCGGGCTATATGCACGACATCGGCAACCTTGTCAATCGCTGCGACCACGCCCAGAGCGGAGCCATGATGGCATTCCGTATTCTGGACAAGATGGGCATGGAGCCTTCGGAGCTGGCGACAATTGTCACCGCCATCGGCAACCACGACGAGCAGACGGCTGTTGCGGTCAATCCCGTTGCGGCGGCACTCATCATTGCCGACAAGACCGACGTGCGCCGCTCCCGCGTGCGCTGCCAGCCTGTGGATTTTGACATTCACGACAGGGTCAACTATTCGGTCAAGAAGGCGGAGGTAGTGGTAGATGCGGAAAATAAGCGCATTGAGCTGATGCTGACCACCGACAAGAAGAGCTTCTCCGCTCTGGAATACTTCGAGATATTCATGGAGCGTATGCTGCTGTGCCGCAGGGCTGCCGAAAAGCTGGGTGTGCAGTTCTTCACCTACTTTGACGGACAGTTATTGGCATAACCGCATAATAACGACATAACAAAACAGCGCCGACCCCTTCCAAAAGCGAAAGGGTCGGCGCTGATGTTTTTTTTTGCAATAGCTTGTTGGATTATTCCTGCTTGTCAGCCGCGGCGGCCAGTGCCTCATGCTCCTCCGGTGTCAGTGCCTCAACGACAATGTGACCGCCATCAAAGCGGGAGCATTTCTCCTTGGGCAGATGCTCCAGCAGCGGTGTGTAACCGTCAAAGGTCATGGAGGGCGATTTGCCGTCGGTGGAAACAAGGGCTGTCCAGCGGTCGGGCTTCAGTGCCTGTCCGTCCGGCGCTGTAATGCCAAAGGGCACAGTTGGCTCGGTGGGCAGTATGCAGCGTATGCCGTTGAAGTAGCAGATAACACCAAGTATTTCACTGTCGTCCAGCTTGTAGAAGCGGGGAGTGGGGTAGAATGCGTCAAGGCTCTGCTTCTCGTGCAGGAAGTCTGCTAAAGCGGCCATGCTGTCCCCTGCGGTGAGAATGTTTCTGGCTTCCTCCGTGCCGAAAGAGAGAGGCAGCTTTGCGCTGATCAGGATGAAGGACTGGCACTCGCCGTCAAGTATCTGCTGCATGGTGCTGCGCAGGTGGTCGGCACAGAGGGCGCACAGCTCGTCAAAACGCTGCAGAAATTCCTCGGCTGTGGTGGGCTCGTCATCAACGGTCACCTTGCAGCCGTTCCAGTAGTCGGTGATGCGCTTTACGCAGTGCATGAAGTCAGCTATGTCACCATCGGTGGTGTACAGGGGCAGACTGAGGGAAACCTTGTGCTTTTCCTTCTCCGTCCATTCCACGCTGAAACCGCGGGCGATGCACTTGGGGTTGTAGGCAATGAAGCTTGTATCACCCAGTTGACGCTCCTCCAGAAGGTATCCTGTGGCAAATGTACCGTAGTCAAGCTCGTCACCGAGGATGACCTCCAGCGGCAGTGTCTTCTTAATCAGACCGGTCTGGGTGATTTCTACGTTAAGTGACATGGTTATTGTCTCCTTGTGCGGTTATCAGTCGTCGTCGCCAAGCAGTGCGGAGAGGGCGTCAGATGCGCCGCTGAAGCCTTCCATAGCGGCGTTGAGGTTGTCGAGGGTAGCGGAAAGACCGATGTCGTACAGAGTTTCCAGTATGCCGGTGGCAAGGTTGGTCTCGGTCTGCTCGCCGGTTTCCATGTTCTTGATGCGCACCATGCCGCTCTCCAGCTCGCTGTCACCGATAACGCAGGTGTAGCGGAAGCCGCGCTTGTCGGCGTACTTCATCTGTGCCTTGACAGAGCGTCCGTTGAGGTCGGTCTCGGCGGCAAAGCCCTCGTCACGAAGCTGACGGCACAGAGCCATGCAGCGGGCGATGGCGGCCTCTCCCATGGGGGCAAGGTATATGGAGGGTCTCTCCGGCTCGGGGAATTCTGCGCCCTGTGCTTCCATGACCATCTTGATGCGCTCGATGCCCATTGCAAAGCCGACAGCAGGGGTGTCAGGACCGCCCAGCAGACGGAAGAGGCTGTCGTAACGACCGCCGCCGCCTACAGCAGCCTGTGCGCCGATGTCGCCGGAGATGAATTCAAATACGGTGCGGGTGTAGTAGTCCAGACCACGCACGATGGAGGGATTGACCTTGTAGTCAATGCCCATGGCATCAAGGTAGGTCTTGACAGAATTGAAGTGTGTGCGGCAGTCGTCGCAGATGTAGTCAAGGATACGGGGTGCGTTTGCGGCAATTTCCTTGCAGCATTCTGCCTTGCAGTCCAGCAGGCGCATGGGGTTGCGCTCAAGACGCTCCTTGCAGGTGTCGCAGATGCTGTCAAGGTGCTGATTATAGTATTCACGCAGTGCGTTGTGGTACTGGGCGCGGCATTCGGGGCAGCCGATGGAGTTGATTTCCAGAGAGATCTTCTTGATGCCCAGCTCGGTCAGTGCGCTCATGCCCAGTGCGATGACCTCGGCGTCAGCGGCGGGGGCAGCGGCACCGTACAGCTCTACGCCAAACTGGTGGAACTCACGGTATCTGCCCGCCTGGGGCTTTTCGCTGCGGTAGCAGCCGCCGATGTAGCAGGCCTTGACGGGCAGCGCGTCGTAGATAAGACCACGCTCCACAGAGGCGCGTACAGCGCTGGCGGTAAACTCGGGGCGAAGGGTGAGGGAGCGGCCGCCCTTGTCGGTGAAGGTGTACATTTCCTTCTGCACAACGTCGGTGGTGTCGCCAACGCCGCGCTCGAAGAGCTCGGTGTGCTCAAAGACGGGGGTGCGCAGCTCACCGAAACCGAACAGATGAGCAGTTTCAAAGCAGGTCTGCTCGATGAAACGGAACTTATAGGATTCGGCGGGGGTAACGTCCTGTGTTCCCTTGATAGCCTGAGTGATAAGAGCCATGGTAATATGTATCCTTTCGTGTATGTATATTCACCAAATAAGTATACCAAAACCTGTAGTATTCCGCAACACACAAAACAGAAAAGTTTTACTCCATTTTTTTTAAAAAATGGCGGGGCGTGGGGCAGAGCCCCACAAAGAAACCTGAAGGGCTATACCTACCTAAACCAGAGGCAAATCGCGCCCGCAAAAATATCAGTAAGGTGCGCCCATAATACAAGTCTGATGCCAACCAAGTCCGAGCAATAAGCGGGCGCGACGGTACAACGTAGCGTTCCTTGCTTTTGCCGCAGGCAAAAGCGAGCAGCGGACCTGACCACCAGCTCCGCCTGACCCATCGCACCCGCCTAAGAATTACAGTACAGTATACCCGGCCTCCACAACAGCCGCGGCAAGAACATCATCAGCCACGTCTGCAGTGAGGGTGACAACAGCAGTACCTGCCTCCCAGTCGGCGGAAGCGGCGGCAACGCCGTCAACAGCGGACAGAGCCTTCTCAACGTGAGCCTGGCAGCGGGGGCACATCATGCCTTCAATCTTCATTGTCTTGGTCATTGTAATTTCTCCCTTCGTTTCCTGCTCGCAGCAGGCAGTTTCATTGGTTTGTGCTTCTGTTTCGGATATATTGACTGCGCTTTCATCACTGCCCACAGAAGAGCGGAAGAAGCGCAGGCGCAGCGCGTTGGTGACGACGCATACCGAGCTCAGGCTCATGGCAGCCGAGCCGAGCATGGGGCTGAGCCGTATGCCCCAGAGCGGCCACAGCGCACCTGCGGCAACGGGTATGCCGAGAATGTTGTAGAAAAACGCCCAGAAGAGATTGCCGCGTATGTTGCGTATGACGGCGCGGCTCAGCTCAATGGCGGTTACAACGTCCAGCAGGGAATCCTTGAGCAGTACCACGTCTGCCGAGTCGATGGCGATGTCGGTGCCCGCGCCGATGGCAATGCCTACGTCAGCGCGTACCAGTGCGGGAGCATCGTTGATGCCGTCGCCCACCATTATGACCCGCCGCCCCTCCTCCTGAAGGGAGCGGATACACGCCTCCTTGTCGGCGGGAAGTACGTCGGCAAGAACACGACCGATGCCCAGTCGGGCGCGTACAGCCTCGGCAGTGACGGCGTTGTCGCCGGTCAGCAGTACGATGTCCAGACCCAGCTTGCCAAACCGCTCAACGGCGGTAATACTGGTCTCACGCAGGGTGTCGGCAACGGCGATGATGCCGCAAGGCTGCCCGCCGCGGGCGAAGTACAGGGGAGTCTTGCCCTCAAGGGAAAGCTGCCTGCCCGTTTCGATTGCCGAAAGGGAAAGCTCGTCGTCGGTGATGATATTGTTCTCACGCATGAACGCAAGATTGCCGGCAAGCCAGCTTTCGCCGCCCACCTCGGCGCAGATGCCTCGACCGGTGACGGCACTGAAGCTGTCTGCATGGGGGATTGCGGCGCAGCGCTCCTTTGCGTAAGCCACCACAGCACCCGCCAGAGGGTGTTCACTGCCTTCCTCGGCAGCGGCTGCGGCGGCGAGGAAGGTGTCCTCGTCCATGTCGCACAGCAGGCGAATGTCAGTAACCGAGGGGTGTCCGCTGGTGACAGTGCCGGTCTTGTCAAGTACGATGGTGTTGGCACTGTGCAGCAGCTCAAGCGCGGTTGCGGACTTTATCAGAATGCCGTTTTCGGCGGCCTTGCCTGTGCCCACCATAATCGCCACAGGGGTTGCGAGACCCAGTGCGCAGGGGCAGGAGATGACCAGTACCGAAATGGCGCAGGAGAGGGCAAATTCAAAGCCCTTACCCAGCAGCAGCCAAACGATTGCAGTGACCACAGCAACCGCAATGACCATCGGCACGAATATGCCGCTGACCCGGTCGGCAAGGCGGGCGATGGGGGCTTTTGAGCTGCCTGCCTCGTCCACAAGGCGAATGATTTGGGAAAGGGTGGTGTCGTCACCGACGCGGGAGGCGCGGAAACGGAAGCTGCCGCTGCGGTTGATGGAGGCGCAGATGACGCTGTCGCCCACCTGCTTCTCGACAGGTATGCTCTCGCCGGTGATGGCGGATTGGTCGCAGAAGCCCTGCCCCTCGGTGATGATGCCGTCGGCGGGTATGCTCTCGCCGGGGCGAATGATGACGATGTCGCCCTCCTGCAGCAGCCCTGCGGGGATAAGCTGCTCCTCGCCGTCACGCAGTACAGCGGCGGTTTTCGGCGCAAGCTCCACAAGCTTGTCGAGGGCATCGGAGGTCTTGGACTTGGAGCGGGATTCCAGATACTTGCCCAGCGTGACCAGTGCAAGTATCATAGCCGCCGACTCAAAATAAAGCTGATGTGACCAGTGGGCAGCCGCAGCCATGTCAGCCGCCGCCTGTGCCTGTGCCATGCGCACGACCGAGTACAGGCCGTACAGCAGGGAAGCGGAGGAGCCGATGGCAACGAGGGTGTCCATGTTAGGTGCGCCCTTGAAGAGAGCGCGGAAACCGACGGTGAAGAATCGGCGGTTTATTGCGATTATGATAAGCGACAAAGCAAGCTGTACCAGTGCGGAGAGCAGCGGGTTTACGTCTGCGCTGAGGAATGAGGGCATAGGCAGCCCAAGCATATGCCCCATGGCAACGTACATCAGCGGGACAAGCAGCGCAAGCGAAGCGATGAGCCGATGACGCAGGGACGCAACCGCAGAAGCGGCGCGGGCTTTGCGCTCGTCCCAGCGGGCACGGAGGGTGTTGTCAGCGTCGGCGGGGGCGCAGCCGTAGCCAATGGCACTGACGGCGGAGGAGATTTGCTGTGGGGTGATAAGCTGGTCGTCGAAGTGTACCTGCATGGTGCCGGAGAGCAGGTTGACAGCGACATCGGAAACGCCATCAAGGCGGGAAACGCAGCGGGTGACATTAGCCTGACAAGCGGCGCAGGTCATACCGCTGACGAGAAAATTCAATTTCATAAAATCACCAAAACACAAAAGTTTTACTCGTTTTTTTTCAAAAAATCGCGAGGGTTCCTAGGCAAAGCCTAGGCAGAGCCCCACAAAGAAACTTAAAGAGCCGCATCTACTAAACCAGAGGCAAAATCGCGCCCGCAGAAAGAAAAGTAAGGTGCGCCCAAAATACAATCACGATAAAACCTAAAGTCGAGCAATAAGCGGGCGCGATGGTACAACGTAGCGTTCCTTGCTTTTGCCGCAGGCAAAAGCGAGCAGTGGACCTTACCACCAGCCCGCCTGACCTACCGCACCCAAGCTCAGTAAATAATCAAGTCACCCAACAAACATCTTCACCGCGCCGATAACGTAAAACACCATCAGAATACCGTAAATCAGCATCAGCGAGCGGTGGAGCATACTGCGTCTGGGGTCGTTGGGGCGAATGTCCACAAGCCGCCACAGAGCAAGACACAGCGCGGTTGTGGCAAAGGGAGTAACCGCCAGACGGAGAGCAGTTTCCGCAGAGGGAAAGCTGGTCTGCAGGCGGTACATCACACCGGCAAGGAGCAGATACACAGCAAAAAACACCAGCGCGGACAGGGAGGGACGCAGCCTGGTTTTTTCAGTGAAGAAACTGTTCATTGCGTTTTCGATTCTATCAATCATGGGGTGTCCTTTCTTTTGCGTATTTTTCTTTTGCATATTATTGTTTTATACCAATAATATACTTGAAAAATGAATAAGTCAAGCGAAAGGGAACTTTTGTCGAGGAAGGGGGGGAGGCTGATGATGGCATCTACGCTTGTTGTAAAGGGGGGCAGGGGCTTCTGCAGAACCTCCGCTGCAAGATTCGCCTATGGCGAATCTTGACGGAGCTAGGCTGTACCGTCGCGCCCGTATTTTACTCGGACTGGGGTGGGTGCAGACATGGTTTGTTAGGCACACCTTACTTTTTTTTGCGGGCGCGAGGGTCGCTTTTTCTTGGTTGGGTGCTATTGGTTGGGTTTTTCTTGGGGCTCTGCCGCCAGGCTTTGCCTAGGCGCCCCGCAGAACAGCCTAGCATGAGATTCCTATGAATCTCATGCTGGCAAAAAAAGTTGATTAAAACTTTTCTTGTCTGGGGCTTCTGCGAATGGGATCGCGCCCGCATCTGTTACAGGTGCGGACGCGCTTATCATTAATCTTTTACTTAACTGAACACGAAGTTGCTGCCGTCAAAGCTGCACAGCACCGCATCGCCCTGCTTGAACCTGCCCTCCAGCAATGCCTCGGAAAGCGGATCTTCTATCCTCGACTGTATCGCCCTGCGCAACGGACGTGCGCCGTATACCGGGTCAAAGCCTTCCTTCGCAATGGTCTCCGCGACACCGCTGTTGATGCGCAGCGTGATGCCAAGGGAGGACATACGCGCTGCCAGTTTGTCCAGCATACGCTCGGCGATATGCCTGATGTTCTCGTCGTTCAGCTTATGGAACACGATAATATCGTCCACACGGTTGAGGAACTCCGGGCGGAAGGTCTTTTTCAGCTCGCCCAGCACCTGCTCGCTCACACGGCTGTGGTCGGCGTCCTGCGTGTCGCTGCCGCCAAAGCCTATTGCCTGTCGCTGCTCGGTCAGCAGGTGTGCGCCCACGTTGGAAGTCATGATGATGATGGTATTCTTGAAACTGACTGTGCGACCCTGCGAGTCGGTGATGCGTCCGTCCTCCAGTATCTGCAGAAGGATATTGAACACATCGGGGTGCGCCTTCTCAATCTCGTCAAACAGCACCACAGAATAGGGGCGGCGGCGAATCTTCTCGGTAAGCTGTCCGCCCTCGTCGTAGCCCACATAGCCCGGAGGGGAGCCGATAAGCTTGGAGGTGGTGTGCTTCTCCATAAACTCCGACATATCCAGTCGAATCATGGAGTTTTCGTCACCGAACATGGCCTGAGCCAGAGCCTTGCACAGCTCGGTTTTGCCCACGCCCGTAGGGCCGAGGAAGATGAACGAGCCCACAGGGCGGTTGGGGTCTTTCAGGCCTACTCTGCCTCTGCGGATAGCCTTGGCAACCGCCTTGACAGCCTCGTCCTGACCCACAATGCGCTGATGGAGAATGTCCTCCATGTGCAGCATACGCTCCGATTCCTCCTGCGTAAGCTGTGTGACGGGAATACCCGTCCACTGGGCGACAATTCCGGCGATGTCCTCCACAGTGACCATTGCACCGGTGCGCTCCGCGTTGGTTTTCCAGTCGGAACGCTGCTGCTGAAGCTGGTCGGAGAGCTTGCGCTCCTCGTCGCGGAGGGCGGCGGCGCTTTCAAACTGCTGTGCGCGCACTGCCTCGTTCTTTTCGGCAGTTATCGCCTTGAGCCGCTCTTCAAGCTCCTTGACCGAGGCAGGAGCGGTCTGGCAGGCAAGGCGCACACGGGAAGCTGCCTCGTCAACAAGGTCAATAGCCTTGTCGGGCAGGAAGCGGTCTGCGATATAGCGGGAGGAAAGGCTGACTGCGGCGGCGATGGCATCGTCGGGGATACGCACCTTGTGGTGCGCCTCGTAGCGGTCACGCAGACCCTGCAGGATAAGCACCGTCTGCTCCTCGGTGGGCTCGTCCACCATGACAGGCTGGAAGCGTCGCTCAAGGGCGGCGTCCTTTTCGATGTGCTTGCGGTATTCCTCGATGGTGGTTGCGCCGATTACCTGAAACTTTCCCCTTGCAAGCTGGGGCTTGAGGATATTGGCGGCATCGGTGGAGCCCTCTGCGGAGCCCGCGCCGATGATGGTGTGGATTTCGTCGATAAAGAGGATAATATTGCCCGCGCTGACCACCTCGTCAATAGCCGCCTTTATGCGTTCCTCAAAGTCGCCGCGGTATTTCGTACCGGCGACCATGGAGGTCAGGTCGAGGGAGAACACACGCTTGTCCGCGAGGTTTTCGGGTACCTCACCGGCGGCAATCTTCAGGGCAAGACCCTCTGCAATGGCGGTCTTGCCAACGCCCGGCTCGCCGATAAGGCAGGGGTTGTTCTTGGTGCGGCGGGAGAGTATCTGCAGCACACGCTCAATCTCGGTCTGTCTGCCGATAACCGGGTCGATTTCGCCCGACTTGGCAGCGGCGGTCAGATCTCTGCCGAACTGGTCAAGGGTGCGTGTAGAGGAAGCCTTGCCGCTCTGGGGCTGCTGCTGCTTATGACCACCCAGCCCGCCCAGACCGAAGAGCTGTGCGAGAGGGTTACCGGCAAACGGGGAAGAGGGCTGATGGCTCTGCTGTGCGCTTTCAGGCGCGGAATTATTGCCCGCGCTGCCCTCCTCCGCTGCAGTGAGCGTGGCTGCCATAAGTGCTTTGGGGTCGCCGCCAAGGTCA
>SVPT01000051.1 GCA_015065695.1 Oscillospiraceae bacterium
CATTGCCTTTACGTCGTCGCCAAGGTCGCACAGACCGCCGCCGCGTACAGGCTCCATGATGATGAGGGGGATACCGTGACCGGTGACGATGTCATAGATTTCCTTTGCATCGTAGGCGTACCAGTCATAATAGTTGACCTGAAGCTGAATGAAATCCCAGTCAGGCTGCTCGGCGAGGATAGAGCGCAGGTCGTCGGGAGAGCCGTGGAAGGAGAAGCCGGCGTAGCGAATGCGTCCGTCCTTCTTGAGCTGACGCTGGAAAACGTCCGCGCCCGATTCCTTGATGCTCAGCCAGCCCTTGTAGTTGATGCCGTGGAGCAGGTAGAAGTCGATGTAGTCAACGCCCATGCGCTGGCAGGATTCGCTGAAGATGCGCTCTGCGTCCTCGGGGCACTTGACCATGTGGCAGGGCAGCTTGGAGGTGATGCAGAACTGGTCGCGGGGATAGCGGTCTGTCAGGGCACGCTTGGCAAACTTCTCCGATTCGCCGTTCATGTAGACATAGGCGGTGTCGAAGTAGCGGGTGCCGGCAGCGTACATCTTGTCCAGCATGGGAATGGCAAGCTCGTCGTCTACCACGCCGTCCTTCATGGGCAGGCGCATAAGACCCATGCCCAGCAGAGGCATATCAATGCCCAGTTTTTTCATTGCACGAATTTCCATTAGATTTCCTCCGTTTTCATATTAAATGGGGGTGTGCATGGAATAAACAACTGAAAATGCACAGGATTTCATACCTTTTATACATATGTAACTACATCTGCCCGTTCCAGAACCACTGGCTGGGGAGCAGCATCACATAGGGTGCGGTGAATACAGCAAGGGAGATGGCAAGCTGATTGCGCTCGTCCTCGCTGACAGACAGGCGGCGGAAGGAGATGCGGATGTTCAGGCGGTAGATAAGCAGTGCGGCAAGGGCAACACCCAGCATGGCAAAGACCAGTGCAGGCACACTCTGGAAGGGATTGGCGGTAAGCGGGTCGGTGATGTACTTCTCCCACCACATACCAAAGGGTGTGCCGTCAGCCAGCAGGCCGGGAATGTAGCCCCAGAATATCATGAATCCCGAGCCGATGAGGTCGCAGACAAAGCCGATGAGCCACACAGGGATAATGCAGCGCAGCCAGTCCTTCCAGATGGGTGTATTGTTGGGGGTTTCGCCGTCCTCTGCGGCTGCAGCGGCGCGGCGGCGCAGATAAAGCAGAGTCAGGATTATTACAAGGCTGTCAATGGCGAAATTGGCGGGCAGCACAATGAGCCACATCGACGGAATAAAAATAAGTACCCAGATGGGGAAAAGCAGGTTGTACAGCCGCACTTCCCGCTTGCCGTTTTCTTTCATGCGTTCGGTTCCTTCTTTTTCATTATATATAATTGTATACTGGTGCATCGGACAGGCAGGGGGCTATTGCCCATCGCTTTTCGTGCCGGTAAAGACACCCATGGTAGCCTCACCCTCTGCGCTGATGCCGTCACGGCGAATTACCGAAAGTGCGGTCTGGAAGATTATCTTCCAGTCACCCGCAAAGGTGATGTGGTCCACATACCATACGTCCTTGTCAAACTTATCCTCCCATGTGATGGCATTGCGTCCGTTGACTTGCGCATAGCCGGTCAGCCCGGGACGCACCTCGTGCCGCCGCGCCTGATGGGCGTTGTAGAGGGGGAGATAGGCGACAAGCAGCGGGCGGGGACCTACGATAGCCATATCGCCCTTGAGAATGTTGAGCAGCTCGGGCAGCTCGTCAAGGGAGGTGGAGCGCAGCAGCCGACCGTAGCGGTTAAGGCGCACCTCGTCGGGCAACAGCTCACCGTTGCTGTCCCTGCGGTTGTCCATGGTGCGGAATTTGATAAGGCGAAAGACTTTTCCACCGCGCCCGGGACGCTGCTGGGTGAAGAAGGGGTTGCCTCTCATAAAGCACGCGCCGAGGACAGTAAGTATCAGCAGAACAGGGGAGAGCACCACAATTGCAATCAGGGAAAGGATAAAATCCTGCGGACGCTTGATGTAGCGCTCGTAGAAGCCGATTTTTCGGCGGGTGGGGTTATTCTTGTCACTCATTATATATGCCTCGCAGCAGTGTAGTTATCCGAGCAGGTCGGAGGGGGCATCGAGCCATACCTCAGGCTGGGCAGCCCGCAGTACATCGGTGTCCATGCGTGTCCAGCCGCAGATGGCGGCATCAATGCCTGCGTTTTTCGCGCAGTGCAGGTCGTGTATGCTGTCGCCGATGAAAAGCACCTCGCTCTTGTTTTCCGCGCCCAGCCTCTGCATGGCAATATGTGCGGGCTCGGGGTCGGGCTTGCCCTTGACGCAGTCCTCTCGGCAGATCAATGTATCAAACAGCCCCTCCAGCCGGTGGGCAGTAATGAGCTGCTCGATGGGCTCCAGACGCTTGGAGGTAACCACCGCCATCTTCGCCCCGCGCTCACGCAGCGCAAGGAGCATTTCGCGTATACCGTCAAACATTGCTATGCCGCGCTGCTCGTACAGCACATCGTAATTGCTCAGGTATGCCGGCAGCAGCTCATCAACACGGTCGGGGGAGTATATGCGCAAAAAATCGGCAAGCGGCAGTCCTATATTCTGGCGAATGGAGACTTCGTCCGCCTCGCGCCGCCCAAGTATCTGCTCAAAGGTAAGCTGAAAGGCATCAACAATAAACTGTATGGAGTCGATGAGTGTGCCGTCCATGTCGAAGAGATAATATTTGTATGATTTCATTGCAGCGCGTATCTCCACTGAAAGAATTGAATACAGACAAAGAAAAATAGAAAAAATCAGTCCGTATGCGTATTACATTATATAACAGGACACAAAAACTGTCAATAACGGCTGTCTGGCAATAAAGTTTTGTTTATGTGGAAGAAGTTGTGTATATTTCTTTTTGTATACTTTTGGAGAATTTAATAAAAATAGACATGAAATTTACATTATGTTAATATGATTATGACATCTGATGTGCTATAATACTGAATAATAATGACATATATGCTCTGTGCTGCCATGCTTTGCCATTTGAAAAATCCATATTCCCCCTTGACAATTGAGTAAAATGGTGCTAAAGTATTGAGCAATCGCATAACCGTTCTCTGGCGTTAATCTGCGGACAATTGTTTATTAATCGATATTAATTTGACAATTTGCTCCAATTTAGGATTGACAACAGGGATTGGTCGTGCTATCATTAGTTGTGGCTTTTCCGGATATCCTTGTCGGATTGCGTTTTCGGTTATTCACCGGGGGAGTCAAATTATCACGGATGTTGCGCAATGTGTCTCGGCGCAGTGCGTTACATAAAAGCAAAATCCCAGCGACCCAAAAAATTTATTATTCTGGAGGTAAAACAATGGGAACTAATGCTTCTGGCAAGAAGATTACCTGGAAGGTTTTGGCGATCTTCCTCGCAGTCCTCATGCTGATCACCGCGCTGCCCATGTCCGCTTTTGCGGCACCCGTATTCCCCATCACCAACATTAAGGAAATTTTCGTTAATGTTCCCGATGAAGGTGACGATGGTAGTAAACCGGTTTACACCTACTATGAAGGCGATGAGTTCAAGTTCAGCGACATCAGCAGTGGCATCACTGTTGACATCGACTGCTACACCGGTGCTGACATCAAGGGTGTAACTCCCGATGAGTTCTGGAGTTATGGTCTGTATGTCACTCCCAACGATGGTACTACCCTTGGTCTGGGTGACAACGGTCTGGCTATCCGCGTTTGCTACGGCAACGAGGCTAACTTCACCCTCAGATGTGCTGACATCGGCACCATCCGTGTCGAGGTCAAGGATCAGTGGAATGCTGTTCTGGTTGAAGGCCGCAACAACATCAAGGAAAACGGCACTTATGTAATCGTTGTTGACGGCAACGGCGACGGCAAGCCCGACACCGCTCTGTCTGACGTTGCTTCTGCAAAGTCCATCGCTTTCAACAACAACAATGTCATCACCTACAGCAAGCCCCTCACCGGTAAGCCTGTTGAGTTCGATGGCTTTGTTATTAAGACTGTCGATGAGTCCATCATGTGGAAGATCTGGAATGCTACCTCTCCCAACGGTCTGATGATCGAAGATGTTGAGAGCATTGATTCCAACGGTAACCCCGTAACCGATAAGAATATGCATCTGAACATGGGCAACATTTCTGCCTTTGGTTTCGCTAACCTGCCTGTTGGTCTTGATACTGATTACCTCTCCAACGGTTCTGAGTGGGTTATTACCGACACCAGCAATGCTTTCATCACCGCTTACAACAAGGTTCCTTCCCCCTTCAACTACAATCTCGTTTACAACGCTGAGGGCAACTACTTCAGCGCAAACATTGACTTCAAGGCTAACAACACTGGTAATGAATGGGGCAACTTCTGGATTTATGAAGTTGTTCGTGCTTATGTCAAGGACATCGAGGTCAAGAAGGATCCCACTAAGATGACCTACTTCGAAGGCGAGACCCTCAACGTCGAAGGCATGGTTGTTACTCTTAAGTATTCCAACGGCTACACCAGAGACATCACTGCTGATCAGTTCAAGCTCTTCGGCATCGAGGTCAGTCCTGCTGGTATGCTGACCGTTGATGATGACAACAACGATCCTGTTATTGTCAGACTTTCTGCTGACAACCTCTTCGTAAACACCAATGACCAGGATCTGGAAGATGTCGGTAACGGCCGTCTGGTCGTCAAGGCTAAGGCTGTTATGGCTTTTGAGCTGGCTGACTTCGTTGATGGCAAGCTGCCTGATGGTCAGTATGTTATCGTTGCTACCACCAGCAATGGTTCCTACACTGCTCCCAAGACTGGTGTTGCTCTGAACAACAACACTTCCAAGGCATTCGCCAACATCGACGTTCTCGGTGCTAACAATGTTACCATTGCCAACAAGATGGTCAACCCCGACAAGATTACCGCTGACAACATCTTCCAGGTAACTAAGAATGCCAATGGTTACACCATTCAGGATTCCGATGGCAAGTATGTTGCTCGCACCACTGCAAGCAACGGCTTCCTCACCAACAGAGGCTACAACAATCTGGTTCTGAAGGACAGCATCGACGATGCTCCTCTGGCTGGCATCTGGCAGATCACCGGCACCTTCGAAGAAGATGTCTGGGGCAACGACGCTAGCTCCAAGAGATCCGGTTCTTACTGGCTCGCTTCCGACGGTTCTGTTTTCGGTGCTGTTTCCAACGACAACCTTGGCAGCAAGTTTGCTAAGCTCACCTTCTACAAGGTTCTCGTTAAGGGCTATGTCAAGCTCGAAGTCATTGCTCAGCCCACCGTTGAGTACACTGAAGGCGACAAGCTCGACCTCTATGGCCTGACTGTTGCTCTGTACGACGACAACGGCAACAAGACCGTTGTTACCTATGAAGACTTCGCCGCTTACGGCATCACCACTTCTATCGCTCAGGACACCGTTCTGGCTGCTGCTGACAATGGCAAGGCTATCACTGTTGCTCTTGGCGAAGCTAAGGCTGATACCGCTGCTCTGAAGATTTATGGTCCTGACCTCAACACCTACACTCTGGCTGATGAGATTGCCGATGGTAAGTACATCATCGTTTACAAGGAGTCCAGTGGTGTTGTCAATGGTCTCGAGACCGTCTACAACTATCATGCACTGTCCACCATTCCCACCACCAACAGACAGTGGGCTGGTACGCCTTTCAGTGACGAGGCTGGTTGGACCAGGGAGAGAACTCTCTCCGGTAAGCTCGTTGATGTTAAGGACGAGAAGATCACCTCTAAGGTTACCACCGACATGATCTGGACCGTTAAGGCTGTTAAGGACAGAGACGGCAAGATCGTTTCCTACGACATCACCGACGTTAACGGCAACTACCTCGAGAGAGCTAATGCTCTTGAGAATGGTCTGCGCCTCTGCCCCGTTGTCACCGTTCCTGCTGCAGACAAGAGCGAAACCGCTTACCTGAATGCATGGCAGATCACCGGTGCTGAGGATGCAAGAATCTATGTCGAGATCGACAAGGATAACGCTATCACCAGCGACACCTACGACATCGTTTACAGAAACAACAGCACTAATGGGCAGGATGCTGAGCCCTACTTCATGGCTGTTTATGACTCCCCCTTCGCAAACTACAGCTTCTACAAGGTCAATGGTGTTGTTACCGAGTTCGCTCTGGCTAACGCTCCCAAGCTCGCTTACATCAATGGCGAGAAGCTGGATCTCTCCGGTGCTAAGTTCACTCTCGTAACCAGCGATGGCACCAATGCTACCGTTGATTACGCTGACGCTGCTAAGTACGGCATCACCGTTTCCCTCGCAAACGAGAAGGCTCTGTCCCTCTCCGACAACGGCACTGTTATCACTGCTACTTGCGGTGGCAAGACCGTTACCGTTGGTACTCTCGCAGTTTCCGCTGTTGAGTTCGATCGTCTTGCTGGTGCTACCAGAATCCAGACTGCTATCGAGATCGCTAAGGCTGGCTGGGACAAGGCTGACTATGTCGTCCTCGCTTCCGCTCTGAACTATGCTGATGCTCTGGCTGCTGCTCCTCTGGCAACCGCTTACGACGCTCCCATCCTCCTGACCAAGGGCGACGCTCTCGAGGCTGACGTTCTTGCTCAGATCAAGGCTCTTGCTGCAAAGCAGGTCATCATCGTCGGTGGTGAGAAGGCTGTCAGCGCTAACGTCGCTGCTGCTCTGACCGCTAACGGCATCAATAGCACTGTTATCGCTGGCGCAGACCGCACTGAGACCTCCACCAAGATCGCTGCTGCTCTCTTCACCAAGACTGGTGCTACCGCTGACGAGTTCTTCTTCGTCAGAAGCGATGAATTCGCCGATGCTCTCTCCGTCAGCGCTGTTGCTGGCATCAAGAAGAGCCCCATCATCTACATCAACAAGGCTGGCAACCTGGATGCTTCCGTTGCTAACTATCTGAAGAGCATTGCTACCTCCGAGCTGAAGTCCACCATCATCGTTGGTGGTACCTCCGCTATCGGTGAGACCGCTGAGACCGCTCTGAAGGGCTACTTCAAGGATGTTAAGAGAATAGGCGGCGCTGATCGTTATGCTACTTCCCTCCTCGTTGTGAAGACCTATGATTCTATCTTCACCAGCAAGGACGTTGCAGTTGCAACTGGCAAGAACTATCCCGATGCTCTGGCCGGTGGCGCATTCGCTGCTAAGAACAACATGCCTGTCCTCCTCGTTGCTGATGGCGAAGGCACCGTTGGTGTTCGCGACTACATCAAGAACAAGGCTGACTTCGGCAAGCTGTACTGCTTCGGTGGTGAGCTGGCTCTGTCCAACGACACCGTTGCTACCCTGCTCAACTAATTAAAGCTGAACAGAAGTACAATTAGCTAAATCCCTCGGCGGCACTGCCCAAAAGGCAGTGCCGCCTTTCTTTTGCCTGTTCCTGTGCAAGTATGTTATGGGAAATAAAAGAAGGAAGCCATTCCGAATCATCGGAATGGCTTCCTTTTGATATGCTTATGAACAGCCTAGAATGAACTTCCTGATTAGTTTTGCCTTACATAAGAGTACAGCAAGCAGATAACTGATAATAGCAGAGGCTGTGAAAATGATAACCGCGAGTATAGGTTTCTTTGCAGGTATGTTCTCTACAGCCAGCCAGAGCAGTAACTGCACCGGACGATGGATAAAGAACACAGCAAGTGCGATGCGGGAAATGCTTGACAGAATGTCAGGGATTCGATTTCTCTGCAGAAGCGGCTGCATCTGATTGATAAGGATAAACACGCAGACGCAGCAGATAGGAAGCAGTGGAAGGTCATACCAAAGACCGTAGTTGTACTTGTCTTTCCAAAGAGCATTCTGGAACAGACATACAAGGGTAAACGCAGCCAGAAGTGTTAGCACAACGTAACGCAGACGTACTGCCGAAAGATCAAGCTGCTTCATGATATACCCAAGCAGCATGTAAAACCCGTAGATGCCGCCCAGATAACCAACGTGCAGTGTAGTGCCAACAAGAGCAGTGTCGCCGCCGTCAACCTTTATCAGAAGATTGACCAGAGGCAGGAAAAAGCCGGTAACGTAGCAAACAGCCATCGGCAATATCAGCGCGCGCGGGGAGAATCGCTCAAGCGCAGTGCTGAGGAAAGGGATTGCAATGTAGACACCGATAATCATTGGCATATACCACAGCATCGACATACTCGGCTTGCCAAGGAAGGTCATCTGCCGCCAGAAAGCGTCCCAGTTGGGTGGCTCGTCGTTGTAGAGAAAGAGAAATACGAATGTAAACGCAGTCCAGAAGAGGGTAGATGTCAGCAGCGGGGGTAGTCGCTTTCGGTAGAAGCTGCTGACATCCTTTTCATTAGCAAAGTGTCTGCCCAGCATCAGATAGCCGGTCAGGAAAAGGAATAGCGGTACGCCAAACCGACCGACGGTAAAACCGCATAGCCGGAAAGCGCGCGAAATAATGCCGGCATCACGCCATTCATCAAGGGTCATCTCGTAGACCGTCTCGATGGAGTGGCATAGCAGTACGCAGGCAATTGCCACAGTGCGTACGCCGTCCAGCCAGATTATCCTCTTCTGTGATGGTGGCCTTTCAATATTCGATTGTGAGCGTGACATAATTTAGAACATGGTGATGTACTGCTCACGCTCAGGACCGACAGAAACGTACTTGATGGGGCAGCCCACAGCCTTCTCGATGTAGGCGATGTACTCAAGAGCCTTTTCGGGCAGCTCCTCCTTGGTACGGCAACCGGAAATGTCGGTCATAAAGCCGTCCATATATTCATAGATGGGCTTTGCATCGGTAAGTGCCTTGCCCTGCGGGAAGTTTTCGGTGCGCTCACCGTTAACCTCGTAAGCTACGCAAACGGGCAGCTTGGGCAGATAGGAAAGTACGTCAAGCTTGGTCAGGGCGATGTAGGTTGCACCCTGAATGCGTGCGCCGTAGCGGGAAGCAACAACATCAAAGCCACCTACACGGCGGGGTCTGCCGGTTGCGGCACCGTATTCACCGCCTGCCTCACGCAGCTCGTCACCCTTCTCACCAAACAGCTCGCAGGTGAAGGGCCCTTCGCCGACGCAACTGGAGTATGCCTTGAGAATACCGATGGAGCAGTCCAGCTTGCGACCGGGGATACCCGCACCGACAGGTGCATAACCGGCGATGGTGGAGGAGGAAGAGGTGTAGGGATAGATGCCGAAATCTATGTCGCGCATGATGCCGAGCTGTGCCTCGAACATGATCTTCTTGTCAGCCTCAGCGGCGGTATCAAGATATGCGGTGGTGTCGGTGATGTAGGGCAGCAGGGGAGTGCCGTACTGGATAAGCCAGTTCTTTATGTCCTCAAACTGCACCTCGGGTGCGCCGTAGCCCTTGTGAATGGTCAGATTCTTCCATTCAAGGATAGCGGGCAGACGCTCGAAAATCTCGTCCATATGCAGCAGGTCGCCCATGCGGAAGGCCTTCTTCATATACTTATCGGCGTAGACGGGAGCAATACCGCGGCGGGTAGAGCCAAACTTTGCGTCACCGAGGCGGTCCTCCTCAAGGCAGTCAAGCAGCTTGTGGTAGGGCATACAGATGGTGGCGCGGTCGCTTATCTTGAGATGCTCAGGAGAGATTTCGATGCCCTGCTCACGCAGACGTCCAATCTCACCGCAGAGATGCTCAATATCAATAACCATACCGGGGCCCATGACATTGACAGTTTCGGGGCGCAGTATGCCGGAGGGCAGCAGGTTGAGGATAAACTTGCCACGCTCATTGACAACGGTGTGTCCGGCGTTGTTGCCGCCCTGATAGCGAACAACAATGTCATAATCGGAGGAGAGCAGGTCGACCATACGTCCCTTGCCCTCATCTCCCCAGTTGATACCGACGATAGCAGTAAGCATTTTCGTTTCCTCCTTGTATGGATATATTGCTGCGGGTGTGCAGCAATTATTAAACAGTTATGGTTACATCGGCTCCGATGAATGCAGCATTGGCATCGAGTACCGGCTGCACCTCTTCGGAGAGGAACAGTTCAACCTGCTGCTTTGCAAGACCGGTGAAAGCGGTGGGGTCAAGCAGAGCATCAAGCTCCTCGCGGGTGAGACCGAAGCTGTCGTCCGCAAGGATTCGGTCAAGCAGGTCGTTGGAGCGGCCGTACAGCTTAACCTGCTCGGCAGCGGCGACTGCATGGCGGCGAATAGCCTCGTGCAGGGTCTGTCTGTCCTTGCCCTTGTGAGAAACGCAGTACATAAGTATATTCTCAGAAGCCATGAAGGGCAGTTCGTCGCCGAGATGACGCTTGATCATCTCGGGATAGACCTTCATGCCACTGATGATGTTGATGTAGAGAGAGAGAATAGCGTCAATGGAAAGGAAGCTTTCGGGGATTGCAAGGCGGCGGTTGGCGGAATCGTCCAGAGTGCGCTCAAACCACTGGCAGGCTGCGGTAAATTCGGGGCTGACCAGTGTGGACATGACGTAGCGGGAGAGGGAGGCAATGCGCTCGCTGCGCATGGGGTTGCGCTTGTAGGGCATTGCGGAAGAGCCGATCTGACCCTTCTCGAAGGGCTCGTCAACCTCCTTGAGGTGGGAGAGCAGACGAATGTCGTTGGAGAACTTGTGTGCGCTCTGAGCGATGGCAGAGAGTACGGAAAGCACGTTGAAATCCACCTTGCGGGAGTAGGTCTGTCCGCTTACAGCGCAGCAGCTTTCAAAGCCCATCTTGCCTGCGATAAGCTTCTCAAGGGCGGTGACCTTTTCGGCATCGCCGCCGAAAAGCTCAAGGAAGCTGGCGCCTGTGCCGGTAGTGCCCTTGCAGCCCAGCAGCTTGAGGCGGGAAAGCTGGAAGTCCAGCATATCAAGATCCATCAGCAGGTCGTTGAGCCACAGGGTGGCGCGCTTGCCGACGGTGGTGGGCTGTGCAGCCTGGAAGTGGGTGTAGGCGAGGGTGGGCAGATCCTTATACTTCTCCGCGAACTCGGCGGTAGCCTTGATGGCGGTGACCAGCAGACGCTTAATCTGTTCCAGACCCTGCTTCATCTGGATAATATCGGTGTTGTCGCCCACATAGCAGGAGGTGGCACCGAGGTGAATGATGGGGCGGGCAGTGGGGCAGACCTCACCGAAGGTATGGACGTGTGCCATGACATCGTGGCGCACCTCTCGCTCGTGCTGTGCTGCGCGGGCGTAGTCGATGTTGTCGATGTTGGCGCGCATCTCGGCTATCTGCTCGTCGGTGATAGGCAGACCAAGCTGCTGCTCACTCTCTGCCAGTGCAATCCACAGTCTGCGCCAAGTGGAGAATTTCATGTCATCAGAGAAGATATACTGCATCCTCTCGCTGGCGTAACGCTTGCAAAGCGGCGTTTCGTACCTGTTGCTCATTGCCGAACCTCCGTTTTTCTTTTATATATTGGGGAAGCGGTTGAAGAGGGTGTTTCCCCACAATCACACCAATTGAATATTATAACACGAAATGCCCCTGATGCCAACTGTTATTTTGCAAGGTAATGCGGCTTTTGGGCAGGTTATTTTTGTGTTTTTACATTTTGGTGCAGCGAAATATAAAATCATTGACAAAGCAGCAGTGCAGATGTATGATGAAAGGGCAGAGATAACAGAAATGCTGTCGAAGCGCAAAACTGAATAATGACAAAAACGGCAGGAAAAGGGAAGCTGGGTGAGAAGCCCACACGGAGCCGCCACTGTGAAAGCGCAGTCCGCTGCATTATGTCACTGGGAATCGCTGATTCCCGGGAAGGCGCAGCAGGACGACCACATAGAGCAATGCGCCAAGTCAGGAGACCTCCCTGCCGCTGTAGTGGTATTCCACGGACCTTGGAAGAGCCATATTGATGCGTGTGTGCGTAGCCTGCCTGATTTTTTGCAGAATCGGTTAGGTTTTGTTGCGTTACCCTCGCATTGGTATAGCGGTGTTCGTGATATATTCACGGGTGCCGTTAATTTTATTTTATGGAGGTTTATAACAATGGCAAACAACACAAACAAGACGAAGAAGCTCTCGAAGGGCAGATGGACGATCGTCGCAGTGTCGCTGCTGGTCATCGCAGCATTGTTCTTCGTCGGTCAGAAGTATAACTGGCTGAGACCGGAAGAGGCACAATCCACGGGCGAAACCATCATAATCAACCTGTCGGTTACGCTGGACGGCAGCCAGACAGTGTACGATGAAACCATAGCCGCAGAAAAGGGCGAAGCACTGATAGAAGCAATGAAGGACGAGCTGGGCGAGCAGCTTGTTTACAGCGAGAGTGAGTACGGCGCATACATCACCTCCATCTGCGGCTACGCAGAGGACCCCGATGCCAGCAAATACTGGGTGTATACCGTAAACGGAGAGCAGGCAGCAACCGGCGTATCGGAATATGTGCCCGAGGAAAACGATGAAATCGTCTTTGACCTGAGCGTGCTGACATGGTAAAGCCGCTCAAATCAGAGAGGGGCAGACAAAGCAGCGCCCGCCGACTGGCGGTGGACGGTATGCTGTGTGCCGCCGCTATCGTGGGGCGCATTGCCCTGTCCGCCCTGCCCAACGTGCAGCCGGTCACCGCAATCATCATACTCATGGCGGTGTACATAGGCACATGGGACGCGGCGGTGTCGGCGGTGGTCATCGTGCTGATAACCAACCTGATACTGGGCATGGGCATCTGGTCGCTGTACCAGATGGCGGCATGGGTGCTGATTGCACTGCTGTCGGCAGCACTGTTCAAGAAGTGGCACCCGCCCGTGGCACTGCTGATATGGGCAATCCTGTGCGGCTTCGGCTACGGTGCATTTGTGTCCATCTTCTCATGGAGAATGATAAACACAGGCGCAGGGGCAGCAAGCTACACCGCCTACTGGCTGACCGGTCTGCCCACAGACGTGTACCACGCGCTGGGCAACGGCATATTCATCTGGTTTCTTATTCCTGTTTTCGGGAAGATTCTGAAGCTTCCCGAGGGGGAGATGGGGTAATCCACCCACACCAAAAACAAAATGACAGAGCCAACATAACGGCTCTGTCATTTTTGTATTCCAATATCTCCCGCAGCTACTCCATAAGCTCCATGACACGGGCAAAGTCACAGCTTCGGATAATCTCCGTACCCTCGGGACATTCCGTAATACGGTCGGAAACGATGACATCTGCCTCTGACGGGTCATCAACAAACTTCGATGCCATCAGCGCGAAGTAATCGTACATACTCATCACCGAGGTCATGTGGAAATACCTCTGGAGGAAGCTGACTTCGGTATCGCCTGCGACGGTCACACTGCCTGCGCGGGCGGCGTTGAGCCAGATGAAGTCGTGGGTGTCAAGGTCGATGGCGAAGAGATAGGCGAAGGTGCTGTCGCAGTTGATGGTAAAGGAGCTTTGCACTGTCTTGGGCTCATAGACCTGACCGGAGTTTATCTTATCGCGCAGCATATAGCCCGCCTTGCACACACAGCCGCTGAAAGGCGTGCCGGAAAAGACGTTGTCAGTAAAAACAAGGTACTGAACATTGGGATTCTTTTTGGTGAACACCTGCAGGTCAATGTCAAAGTATTCGGAGCCGCCGTTGTAGCCGGAGGTCTGGTCGCCGGAATAGGCGATGTCGTCTGCACGGTCGCGGAAGCTCATGGTGCGCCATGAAAACTCGCTCTGTGTGCCGTCCCTGTTGATGCCGATGACGGCAAGGTCGATGTCGTTGACCTTCTCCCAGTAGGTAAAGGCACGCAGCACCTTGCCCTCCGGGATAGGCAGTCTGGAGCCTTTGGGCAGCACGCCCAGACCCGCCATGGCGGTGTTTTCCTGCAGGGGCAGGGCAATGCGCTTCATGTCCTCGTCAAGATACACCCGTCCCAGTCTGCCGCGGCACAGCCTGTCAAGCCGTCTGCGCAGATAGGCTGCTGCCTTTTCGGTGGTGCTTTCGGGAATGACAGAGCGGCGGCGGGCTGCTTCCTCGTCCTTTTCGCGGTGGGTTATCATCTGGTTGTAGCGGGTAAAGACAAAGCTGCGCTTGCCGGTTTCGGGCAGGCTGTACTTAATCAGAAGCTGGAGCAGCAGCAGTGGCTTGTTGGTGGCTGCGCAGTCAAGCACCGTGTCGATTTCCTCGTTGGTGGCGCAGCGGCTGAGCATATAGTTCAGGTGGCGCAGCACCGCGCCGCCGCCCTTCTGCTCAAGCATCAGGCGGGCGGCAGAGCATATCTCTCCCGCCTCCATTGCCTTCTCAAAGGCGGAGTATACCGAATGATTCTCGTCGCCTCTCATGCACTGCACAAAGTGCTCGCCCACCTCGTTTTTGGGCTTGTAGTGGATATGATGCAGCAGTCCGCACCACACCGCCTTCTTCTCATAGCAGGCGGTCAGGTCGCAGCGACCGTCCCTGATAAGCCTGTTAATGACGGCAGTGATGAATTTTCGGTCCTTGTTGGTAAGGTTCAGCTTGCGCACGTTTGTGCTTTTGTATTCCTCATAGTTGAGGGTATCGACCAGCTTGATAACGTCGGAGAGCATGAGATTTTCGGCAAAGCGGGGGTTGCGGAAATTAAGCAGCAGCCGCACTGCCAGATTCTTGGAAGCGCATCTGAAGGACTCTATGCCGTATTCCACGAATATAGCGCAGAGCAGATTGAAGTGGTAGTCGGAAAGGGGACGGCTTGATGCCATCATGCTCTGGGCATCTCTGACCAGTATTTCCTGCGCCTCCTTGGCGGTGATTACAGAGAAATCCCGCATCTCAGTGTGCTCGCTGAATTTGGCGCGGTCGATGCACCGCTCCATCATGGAGTGGCCTGCCTCGTCAAACCAGCCCATGCCGTAGGTGTGGAAGTAGTGCAGAGTCTGGTCATACAGCTTCTGCTCGGAAGAAAGCTCCCGCACGCTTTCGGGGAAGCCGCGGTAGAAGGGCTCAGGCACATAATGGCCAAGCGAATAGGACGCATCGAGGATATGGCTCTTGTCAAGCATCTCTGCGCCCTTGATTATCCTGATGCCGAAAAGGCTTGCAAGAGAAAAGAGCAGCTCAAAAGTGTCGCTGCTCTCCGTCTGTCCTTTGCTTACAAAATAATTCTTGCTGAAAAGGTAGTCTGAAAATATACGCCTCATCATCATTCCCCCTTTGGTCGTCTGTCCTGCAATGCTGCAGGGCTGACCGGTGCGGTATGAAAACATACGCTTGATTATAACTCTATGTAACAGTGGAAGTAAAGCGTATTAGCTATACCGCCCGGATCAGACACAAATGCAACCCGACGATATTGCCGAATTGTATTATCTATGAGAAGTAAACCCGGCTAGCTGCCTTGCTGCATTAGAATTATGACATATAAATCCTTGTATGTCAACCGATTGACAGGAATATTGTGCTTGCACTATGTTATTTACAGTGCATATTTTAATATAGAGAAACATTGCACAATTTGGCAGTTGAGGGATTGTTAAATTATTAACATTATTCCGTTAAAATAGTAACAATGTTTCGTTTTATTGTTGTGATATTGTACTAATGCACAGCAATATCCCACCATTGAGAGGGGGAAGTTTGACAAACTTTACACAATCAGAGAGAATAATGGTTGACGGCAGGACGATGATGGCATATAATATCGGTAATGATTTGCAGGACACCGCCGCCGCTGTTTTCAATCGGCGGGCATGAGGTCCGCAGCACAAATCACCAACGAAAAATCAATCATCGGAGGAATCAAACCATGGCAAGAGTTTACAATTTTTCCGCAGGTCCTTCCTGCCTGCCTGAGGCCGTACTTCAGCGCTGCGCTGCAGAGATGCTTGACTGCAACGGTTCCGGCCAGTCGGTCATGGAGATGAGCCACCGCTCCAAAGAATATCAGGCTATCTTCGACCACACCGAGGCAATGATCCGCGAGCTGATGAACATTCCTGAGAACTACAAGGTTCTGTTCCTGCAGGGCGGTGCCTCCACCCAGTTTGCTATGCTGCCCCTCAACCTGATGAACGGTTCCGGCAAGGCTGATTTCGTCATCACCGGTCAGTGGGCTACCAAGGCATACAAGGAAGCTGCCCGCTATGGTGAGGCCCACGAGGTTGCCTCCTCCAAGGATAAGACCTTCTCCTATATCCCCAAGCTGGATCCCGCTACCTTTGATCCCGAGGCAGACTACTTCCACATCTGCATGAACAACACCATCTACGGCACCAAGTTCCACACCCTGCCCGATACCGGCAATGTGCCTCTGGTTGCTGATATTTCTTCCTGCATCATGTCCGA
>SVPT01000052.1 GCA_015065695.1 Oscillospiraceae bacterium
AATATGCATCGTTGCCAAAAACCGCCACGGCGAGACCGGCAACATAGAGCTGCACTGGGCAGGCGGCACCACCCGCTTTACCGCGGTGGACTCCCAGCACAGCGGCAATTGACAGAAATAATAACACACTATGCTTGATATTATTCGCGGCACTGTACAGCGGTACGGAATGCTTCGGCAGGGTGACTGCGTCATAGCCGCACTTTCCGGCGGCGCAGATTCGGTTGCTCTTCTGCACGCGCTGCAGGTGCTTTCTCAGGAATACGGCATTGCTCTGCGTGCCGTCCACGTCAACCACTGCATACGCGGCGGGGAAGCCGACCGCGACCAGCACTGCTGCGAGCAGCTTTGCGCCCGTCTTGGCATAGACCTGCGCTGCTTCCGCTGTGACGTGCCCGCATGGGCCGCCGAGCGGGGCATCGGTATGGAGGAAGCGGGGCGTGAGGTGCGCTACCGCTGCTTTGACGAGGCGGCGGCAGATTGGCGGCAGGAAAATGGCGGGGACACCGACACACGTTACCTCACTGCCACCGCACACACCCTTTCCGACAACGCGGAAACGGTGCTGTTCAACATGGCGCGGGGCAGCGGCACTGCGGGTATGCGGGGTATTCCCCCTGTGAGGGGCAGCATTGTGCGTCCTCTCATCGGCTGCACCCGCAGGCAGATTGAAGCCTACTGTGCCGAAAACAGCCTTGAATGGGTCACCGACAGCACCAACAGCGACACCGAATACAGCCGTAATCTTATCCGCGCAGAGGTTATCCCCCTGCTGCGCAGGCTCAACCCCTCCCTTGACGGCGCAATGGGCAGGCTTTCCCATGCCGCCCGTGAGGACGACGAGCTGCTTACCGCCCTTGCGCAGGAGGCGGAGGAAAAGCTGCGCACAGAGCATGGCTGGTATGCAGAGGGGCTTGCCGCACAGCACCCTGCTCTGCGCCACCGCATTATCATGGACATCACCCGCAGGGTTTGCGCCCTCTCCCCCGATTCCCGCAGGCTGGAGCTTATGGAAGCCTGCCTTGAGCGGGGCTCGGGCGGCGTACAGCTTTCCGACAGGTGGACAGCCCGCGTCAGCGGCGGCTGTCTGCATTTTGACGAGAGGACGGAGGAGCAGCCCGCCGACGGTTTTCCGCCGGTTGAATGGCAGGGAGAGCCAACACTCCCATTGCCTGATGGAAGAATTGTAAGCTTCCGCATAATCAGCGCGGACGATATTTGTAAACTGTGTGAAGAACATAAGAAAACAGACGTTTTACTGTTTAAAAACGCGCTGGACTATGATATAATCAATAATAATGCTCCCGAAAGACCGCTGCTGCTGCGTACCCGCAGGGAGGGCGACCGCTTTTCCCCCGCAGGGCGCGGCGTGAGCAAGTCGGTCAAGAAGCTGCTGTGCGAGCAGCATATTCCGCAGAAGCTGCGCGGACGGCTGGTGTTCATTCAGCAGGGCGATGACCTCGTGTGGATAGAGGGCATCGGCGGAGCGCAGGGCTATGCCGCACAGCCACAGACCAAGCGGCTGTTGCTCATCGACATTGTCGGCGGCGGCAGCAATACACATGATTTTGATTGAATTACATAATTCAATTACTAAAGAAAGGCAGGTTACACAGAAGTGGAAAGAGAGTATCGCATGGACAAGGACATCGAGAAGGTGCTGCTCAGCGAGCGCGAAATCGCCCGCATGATCAATCGTCTCGGTCGTGAAATCAGCCGTGACTACAAGGGCAAGAATCTTCTGCTGGTAAGTATTCTCAAGGGCTCGGTGGTTACCATGGCCGACCTTATGCGCGCCATCACCATCCCCTGCGCCATCGACTTTATGGTGGTTTCCAGCTACGGCAGCGGCACACAGACCTCCGGCGCCGTCAAGATTGTCAAGGACCTTGACATTCCCATCGAGGACTACGACATTGTGCTGGTTGAGGACATTCTCGACTCCGGCGTTACCCTGAACTATCTGCGTGAGCTGCTCATGGGACGCAATCCGCGCAGTATCAAAATCTGCACCCTGCTTGACAAGCCCGACCGCCGCAGAGTGGACATCAAGCCCGACTATGTGGGCACTGCCATTCCCGATGCTTTTGTCGTGGGCTACGGTCTTGATTACGCTGAAAAATACCGCAATCTTCCCTATGTCGGCATACTGAAGAGATCGGTATACGAAAACTAATCAATTATTTCAAAGGAGTGAATAGATAATTGGATAACAAAGGCTCCTTGCGCAAGCTCGCGCTTGGATTAGGCATCCCCATTCTGTTCGTTGTACTGCTGTTTGCGCTGTTCAAACCGTCCGGCAACGAAATTCCCCGTTACTCCGAAATCCTCTCCTACATGGAGGTTTCCAACGAAGCCTTTACCGACGTTGAGGCATACGACTTCTCGCTGGAAAAGGGCACCTTCCAGGTTACCTTCACCAAGGATTCCGGCCGCGAGCCCATAAAGTATGATGTTCCCAATCTGGATCTTTTCATCTACGATATGCGCAACCGGCAGGAAAAGCTGGAGGCATACATTGCTGACGGCGGCAGGCTGGACGCAGAGGTTTCCAGCGGCGACATCACCGAAGAGCAGGCTGAGGTGTACCGCACCCACCCCCTGCTGAGAAACTACAACATCACCCCCATGAAGGACAGCACCTTCCTCGTCAGCTTCCTTCCCACCCTTCTCATCATCATCTTCATGGGTGCATTCTGGTTCATCTTCATGCGCCGCCTCAACAGCATGAACGGCGAGGGCGGCAAGCAGATGAGCTTCGGCAAGGCCAAGTACAAGGACGTCACCGCCGAGAAGCGCAAGACCACCTTTGAGGACGTTGCCGGCGCAGACGAGGAGAAGGAGGAGCTTTCGGAAATCGTGCAGTTCCTCCGCGACCCCAAGAGATACAACGACCTTGGCGCACACATTCCCAAGGGCGTTCTTCTGGTGGGCCCTCCGGGTACAGGTAAAACACTGCTTGCCCGCGCCGTTGCAGGCGAGGCAGGCGTGCCCTTCTTCTCCATCTCCGGCTCTGACTTCGTTGAGATGTTCGTCGGCGTGGGTGCTTCCCGTGTCCGTGACCTCTTTGATCAGGCCAAGAAGAACCGTCCCTGCATCATCTTCATCGACGAGATTGATGCTGTGGGTCGTCACAGAGGCGCAGGTCTGGGCGGCGGACACGACGAGCGCGAGCAGACCCTCAACCAGCTTCTGGTTGAGATGGACGGCTTCGGCGCAAACGAGGGCGTAATCATCATCGCCGCAACCAACCGCCCCGACATTCTCGACCCTGCACTGACCCGTCCCGGTCGTTTCGACCGTCAGGTCATGGTCGGCTATCCCGACATCAAGGGTCGCGAGGCCATTCTGCACGTACACGCAAAGGGCAAGCCCCTTGCTCCCGACGTAGACCTTTCGGTCATCGCCAAGACCACCGCAGGCTTCACCGGTGCTGACCTTGAGAATCTTCTCAACGAGGCTGCACTGCTCACTGCCCGTCGTGACAACAAGGCCATCACCATGACCGAAATCGAAGAGGCAACCATCAAGGTGGTTGTGGGCACAGAGAAGAAATCCCGCGTTATCAACGACCACGAGAAGCGTCTTACCGCAGTACACGAGGCGGGTCACGCCGTCGTCACCTACTACTGCGAGACACAGGACCCTGTGCATCAGATCTCCATTATCCCCCGCGGCATGGCTGGCGGCTTTACCATGAGCCTCCCCGCAGAGGATCGCTCCTACCGCGTAAAGACCGAGATCATCGAGGACATCGTTGTGCTGCTGGGCGGTCGTGCCGCTGAAGCCCTTGTGCTGGGCGACATCTCCACCGGCGCTTCCAACGACATCGAACGTGCCACAAAGCACGCCCGTGACATGGTCACCAAGTACGGCATGAGCGACCGCCTCGGCCCTATCACCTACGGCACCTCCGAGGGCGGCGAAATCTTCCTCGGTCGTGACATGGGTCACATCAAGGATTTCTCCGACGAAATCGCCACCGAGATCGACCAGGAGGTCAAGAGCATCGTCATGGGCTGCCTGGAGCGCGCCAAATCTATCCTTACCGAGCACCGCGACCAGCTTGATGCCGTTTCCGACCACCTCATCAGGCATGAGAAGATGTCCGGCGAGGAATTCAAGAAGATGATGACTCCCTCTGCTCTGGATTTCTAAAATTCCGCTGTCGGAGCAAATTTTTTGCAAATGCTATTGCAATATCCAAATCTTTATGCTAAACTATTGCAGTATGAATATCTTTTGGAGGTTACCATGAATACTTGGACTTTGATTTCCAGCATCGTGCTGCTCATTCTTTCTATCATCATCATCGTTGTTGTTCTGCTTCAGGAAGGCCATCAGGCCAACCTCTCCGGCGCAATCGCCGGCGGCGCAGACACCTTCCTCGGCAAGAACAAGGCCCGCACCCTTGATTCCTTCCTCGCGAAGTGGACCAAGTTCTTCGCCATCGCATTCTTCGTAGCAGCTCTGGTCTGCGACGTTGTTATGTATCTCGACTAATTTCCCCACACTGTGACTTTATGATCGGTTTGAGACCTGCCCGGCGCGGGTCTCAAACCGTGATTATCTTTGCGCACAATTTGCGCGGATGTTGCATAATGGTAGTGCTCCAGCTTCCCAAGCTGGCTGCGGGGGTTCGATTCCCCTCATCCGCTCCAGAAAAGAAGCCCCTTTTGCCTTTGGGCAAAAGGGGCTTCTTTTCAACTAAATCCGTCCTTGCGGACGGGATAAATCCCACTTTCGTGGGATGAAATCACTGCGTGATGAAATCCGACTCCGTCGGGAGAAGGACGGATTTGATTTCATCTGCGTTAGCAGATTTCATCCGAGCATCGCGAGGATTTCATCGCGCTTGCGCGATTGCATTTGTGGTGGAGCACAGTACCCATGCCCCTCACTTCCACACCCTCCTCGCATGATGCCCCTCACGAGCCGCTGTGTTGCCTCTGCGGGGCTTTTGCCCTGCCAATAGTTGTGAACTCATCTCACGGTGCAAAACGCTCTCAGGGGCATTTACGGCGATATTTTGCATATGCGCTCTTTTAAGTGGTTATTGAGTGCGCTCTCATTGTGGCGGCAGCTATGTCGGTGTCATTGACAGACACAGTATCAGTTACAGTATCAGTGTCAGTTACAGTAACAGTTACAGTATCAGTAACAGTTACAGTATCAGCTTGATTTGCTGCTGTTTGCTTACGTTTGCCTGGCAAAAGAAGCATTTGCTGTTTTTGCTTTTTTATCATTGGTGGGGCACACACCTTGAAACAGTGAAAATCGGTGGTATAATTTATATATTCGCTGCGTGGGGGATTGCTGCGCCATTCCTCACGGAAATTTCTGCAACAGCAAAGGAGCGAGATTCATGTACAGCTCACAATACTGCGACGTAAGCTACAACGAACAGTACAACGTGGTTTTCGTCAAATGGAAGAAGTTCTGCCGACTGGACGACTACAGGGCGCCGCTGATGCACGCACTGGAAATCATTCGCACGCACGAGGGCTGCGACTACGTTGCAGACACCCGCGACGGCTTTGAAAACGACCCTGCTGACACCCAATGGGTGGCGGAATACTTCATGCCCAAGGCAGCGGAATACGGCTGCGGCTGTATCTGGTTTATCATCGACAGGGAAAACAGCCTGCGTGATGAGCTGGAGGGACAGGCAAATGACTCCGCTGACGTAATAGCCTTCCGCTACATCTACGACCTTTCGGAGATTGGCTGACGGATTTTTCTTCGTGCATGGCGCACGCTCTGCCCGGTTTCTTGTTTAACACATAACACAGTGTGTTTTTGCAGCGTGAGAGGAATTTACGCAGCGTGAACTGCCTTTTTTTCATCTGCTGAATCACCCTGTACATATGCCCAAGGAGGGAAATATTACCATGAGCAACACTGCGGCAGGACAGGCCGCCTCCCATAAATATGCCGTCACAGAATTGCTTCTGAGCCTGCTGACCGGCCCAAGACGCAATAAACTCAAGGCAGCGGAATCGCTGTACTCCATATTCGCGGAGCTGAGCCCTGACACCATCGGGCGTCTGGACTGTTATGTGCGTGAGTGGCATCGTTTGTATATGTACCGACACCGCTGCCTTAACGGCTTCTGCCTTGACAGCTATCTTGACGACATGATGAGCGACAAAGAGCGGCTTGGCGTGCTTATTGCCGCCTCCTTTGACCCCAGCGGGCACATTCGTCAGGAGGCTGTGGAGAGGCTTGCCGCCTTTGGCGAGGCGGTACCCTATATAGCACTGCGCACCAATGACTGGGTAAACAACGTGCGCAGAAGTGCAGTATCTGCGCTTATCAGGGCGATGGAGAGTGCCACCGACAACCAGCTTCTGCGCTCCCTGCCCATGTTCCATAAATTAAGCCGCTGCGGGCGCGGCAGCTTTGACGAGACCCTTGCACTGCTGCAGAATGAAATTGCAAAACGGGCGGGCTTTATCGAAAAGGCAATGCGAAGCGGCTATACAAACGCACGCCGCTTCTGCGTTACCCATCTGCTGACACCCGATTACATTGATACTATTTTCGAGATATATTCCCGCGAGCGAGAGCCTTTTATTCGTCTGCTGTACGCCGATATAATGCTGGAGCACACTCCTGACCGAGCAGTCAACACACTGCTGCAGGACAAGTGTCCGCGCATAGCGGTAAATACTCTCAACTACCTCTACGAGCGTTTTCCGTCGGAGGCACTGGCGAAGGCGAAAACACTCATCTTCGCCAGAAACGGCGGTCTGCGCTCCCTTGCGCAGTTTATCGTCAGAAACATGGAGCCGAACACCGACCTGCGGGCGTGCTATCTTGACGGGCTTTCCCGCACAGGCAGCGACCTTGTGGGCAGCATCTTCGGCTTGGGTGAACACGGCAGCGCAGCCGACTGCGCCCTGCTTGAGCCATATCTTGGCAGCAGACAACCGGCTGTAGTCAAGGCAGCCATGTGCGCACTGATGGCTCTTGACAGCCGCAAATACAGCGATGTCATCACCGAGCAGCTTCTCTCCCCCATGCAGGGCGCAACGAAAACCGCCGCACAGCTTTTGCGGAAATACCACTGCTGTGACTATGAGCGGATTCTGGAAATATACCGCTCCTCTGACAGCGCAATTACACAGCGCAGATGCGCTGCACTGCTGCTGACTGCGCCCAAGTGGCAGGGTCTGCTTTACACCCTCACCATAATGGACGACGAGGACGAAGAGCTGAGGAACATCTGCCATTGCAGCATCTCTTCATGGGCGGCAAACTTCAACAAGTCCTACACCAAGCCCACTGCCGCACAGGCGGCGCAGATAGAGGCCTTGCTGAAAAATGCCAGACATCTGCCTGAGAAGGTGAAGAAGGAGATACTGTTCCTGCTGCACACCGATATGCGGTAGAAATAATGTGAAACAACACAGCGTCTGCACCTTTGTTCTGGTGCGGGCGCTGTGTTTATTATTTCTGGCACACAGTGCATTTCCGGAACACGCGGCAGGCGGTATTTCCATGCCGGACGGCAGACTGATTTCACCTTGTATTGTCTATGTGCCACAGATTTTATTGTGTTCGTTTGTGAATAATATCAATTGACACACATTAGTTAACATTGTAAACTAATCTTGATTTTTCTTGCAGAGAGGAGAAAAACGCAACCAAAGGTTTTAATCACGAAACAATTAATAAGGAGAGTTACAAATGGAAAAGAGAAAGAATCTGCGTAAAAAGGCTGTAATGACCGCGCTGGTATCAATCGTCCTGACTGTGATTGTTGCGGTCAGCGGAAGTATGTCGGCATTCGCAGCATCGCTGACGCTAGGCAGAAGCTCATGGTATCCCAGCGCTGCCAGTCAGTCCATCTCGGTGACTGTAACGGCGAGCAGCTCCTCATGGACCTGCTCCAAATCGGCAAGCTGGATTTCTGTGGGTCGCTCCGGCTCATCGAGTATGCGCATTTCCGTTACGGCAAACACCACCGGCAGCGCACGCAGCGGCAGAGTGTATGTCAAGGTTGGCACACTTTCCAAGTCGGTCTATGTTTCCCAGAAAGCCAATTCCCTGTCCGTGACCGCACCTTCCTCCACTGCCTATTCCGCTCCCGGCGGCTCCAAGACTATCACCGCCTCCGCAGCCTGCGGCTCCTATTCTGTGAGCGACAACGCATCGTGGATCACTACCTCCAAGAGCGGCTCCAAGGTCACCGTCAAGGCGGCAGCCAACACCACCGGCGCAACCCGCACCGGCAGAGTGACCATCACCTCCGGCTCTCTCAGCAAGTCGGTGACATTCACCCAGTCGCCCTACACCTGCACGCTGGGCACCTACGAGGTGAGCGCAGGCACAATTGCCTCCACTTACCCTGTCAACGTAACCTCTTCCTACAGCAGCTGGACTGTGACGGCAAATAATACATGGCTCAGTGCGACACGCTCGGGCAGCTCCTTTACCATTGCTGTAAACACCAACACCGGCGCTGCACGCACCGGCACCGTAACCGTCAACGCAGGCGGCACAAAGCGCACCGTTACCGTTAAGCAGGCGGCAAACAAACTGGTTGTAAACAACGGCGGCTCACTGCTGTTTGAGGTTGTTCCTTCCAAAAATTCACTGTCCGTACCTGTTTCCTGCGCAAGCAAGCAGTACACCGCAACCAGCAACGCCTCATGGGCAACCGTCACCAAGACAAGCACCGGCATCACCATCAGCATTGCTAAGAACACAGAAACACCGGTCGGCGAATACCGCACTGCTACAGTAACAGTCAAAAGCGGTGGTTTTGAGAGTGCTATTGTCATCAACCAGACCTCCTACAACGTTTATCTCCCGTGGCTGTGCGCTCAAATCCCTGCCACAAAAACCGTTGACAGCTTTAAGTTCTCCTCTAATGACTGGGACTCCTATGTTTACACATCTGTTGATTGGCTGTCTGCCGAGATCGATTATATTGATACAACGGGCAGCGATGCGATGCCATATTCATTCCTGATATACTTCACGGCAGAAGAAAACACCAGCACCGAGCCCCGCACCGGCTCCGTCACCATACGTTCAGGCGGAAATATCAGAGTATTCAGTGTGGCGCAGGCAGGTGCAGCAGCATAATCTTCCCCCGTCTGCGATAGTTTTCTGTTCTTGTTCCGGTTACCGTATTCTCCTCTGTGCTATGAAAACAAGCCACTCGGCTTGATACAGCTTATGTAACAAAACCCACCCCTGACAGGGCAGCCATGGCTGCTTTGTCGGAGGTGGGTTTTTATGTGCAATAAAATTCAGTCATTATCCTTTCGCTGCCTTGAATAAAGCATCAGAGATGTGATAATTGATATTACGGTGAGCACGCACAGCATCCACTTGGTGATGTCATTGTTTATAAACGCCATAGCTGTATTGAAGCGGTCAATTACAAACAAAACCAGAATATCAAGTGACAATATTATGCAGATATGCGGCATGATGCGCTCCAGAAATCTCGAAAGTTTCACGGCTCTATTCCCCCATCTCATTTTGTTCGCAGACAACCAGAAAGTCGGAGCAGGCTCTTCCGCCCTTGTAGGGAACATTGACTATACGGTCACCGAAGGTCATAACCGAAGTCTGTCCGCCATCGCCGCTGTACGGGTCGTGTTCGGCAATGCTTCTCAGCGAAAGCGCGAGAGCATGGTAGTCGTGGTAGGATATAAGGTATTTCAATTCGTGCCGCATTTTGTGACCGTTATACTGCACACTCCCCCCCCAACGCAGCAGAATACTATTGCCGGCTTTTTCAGCAATACTTCGCCATTATATATAATGAATAATTCTCCTGATTGATAGTAATGTTCATATCATCAACAAAAAATGCGATGCGAATAATGACCAACACGGTTATCCTCTCCCTCATTCACAAACCGTTAAAGAATAATTTTCCACAGGGCGACCATAAAGCATTGACAAACGATTTTTTCGCGGGTAGAATTTATTGGGATTTCTTAATAATATATCGTTTATTAAGATTTCTTAATAATACAAATTCATTCTCTTTATTAAGCTTAAATGCGCAGTTGACGAAAAAGCGGAAGAAACCGTCTGCTATCATCGTATATACAGCACTGCGCCCACAGAAAGGGGGAGCAGGAGGGCCGACAGACCTGAACTATCCTGATTTTGCGATTGTCCCAAAAAAGAAGAAAACAAAAAAGAAAAGGAAATGAGGAAATACAGATGCACAAAAATCAATTCTCGCTTAAGAAATTAGCAAAGCGGTCAGCTGCGGTGTCAATGGCACTGGTGCTGCTGTTTACAAGCTTTGTTTTTTCGCCTGACATCTTCTCTGCCGAGGCAGCCTGCGCACACAACGGCGCCACAGCCACCAACTTCAAAAACGCAACCTGTACCACTGCTGGCAGCTATGATCTTTACTGCCCCTCCTGCAAGACCACCATTGGCACCAACTCCATTCCCGCAACAGGACACAAGGGCAACTGGACCACAGTTAGCTATCCTTCCTGTTTCTATAATGGCGGAAAAATACGCACCTGCACCGTATGCGGCAATCAGGAAAGCGCAAGCATTCCGGCACTGGGTCACAGCTTCGGCTCATGGGTGACCACCCGCGCCGCAACCTGCACCACTAACGGTGAAACAACCCGTGAGTGCAGCAGATGCAAGTACAACGAATACGGAACGATAAAGGCCTACGGTCATTCCTATGGCGCATGGCACACCTCCAGCTATCCCACCTGCACCGAAAAGGGCAGCAAGTGGGCAGAGTGCGGCACCTGCGGCGATATAACCACCACTTCCATAAACGCACTGGGCCACAGCTACGGAAGCTGGGTCACCCTTGTTGAGCCCAACTGCACCGAGGCAGGCTCCGCAGAGCGCATCTGCGCCACCTGTGACAACCACGAATCCAAGGTGCTTGGCGCACTCGGTCACAGCTACGGCGAATACACCACCACCAAGGAACCCGACTGCACTGCTGCAGGCAGCAAGCAGGCGGATTGTTCGGCGTGCGGTTTTGTAAATATAGTGGAAATTCCTGCCCTCGGTCACGGTGATGCTCCGTGGACCACCACCAAGGAGCCCACCTGTGTTGACAAGGGCGAGCGTGAGAAGCTCTGCCCCCGCTGCAACGAGATTGTCAAGGAAGCTCTGGAGGCACTTGGTCACACTGCCACCGAGATGGAAGTGATCAAGGAAGCCACCTGCACCGAGAAGGGCGAATCCCACGGCGTATGCACCCGCTGCACCGAGGAATTCACCGAATATACCGATGCACTGGGTCACGACTTCACCGACTACGTCTGGGACAAGCTGCCCACCTGCACTGAAAACGGCGCAGTCAAGAGAGAGTGCAAGCTCTGCGGCGAGGCTGAAACCGTTGCCATAGCAAAGCTCGGTCACAACGGCAACCCCTGCGCCTACTGCGGCTACACCAGCAGCACTGCGCCCAAAAAGCCCGCCGCAAAGCCCGCAGCCAAGCCTGCTGTGGTCATCACTCCCGCAAGCAACAGCAAGGGCGCAATCCTGAACAAGGCAAGCAGCTACACCTATGTTGCTCCCAAGAATACTGCTTCGCTGAACAAGAATGCAAAGAAGGCTCTCGGCGGTAGCGGCAACTGCACCTCCGGTCTGGAGCCTATCACCTTCAACAATGGTAACTTCTACCTCGCCACCGAGGACTACACCTTTGAGACCGCTGTCACCACCCCCTTCTCCATCGACCGCACCTACAACTCCCTCTCCGGCGACGTTGACGGTCTGTTTGGCGCGGGTTGGGCTTCCGAGCTGACCCAGAGCCTTACCAAGCTGGAGGACGGCAACATCGAATACACCACCGGCGACGGCTCTGTATTCACCTTTGACAAGCGCTTCCTCGGCAAGTGGAGCGGTGATGATGCCGACAGCCTCAAGCTTGTCCCCGGTCTTTTCGGCTACATGGGCTACACTGTTGAACGCCGCGACGGCACTCAGTACAAGTTCAGCAGAGATGGTCAGCTTACCGAGATAATCCGCGGCAGCAATGACAAGGTAGCTCTCAGCTACGAGAATGGCACCCTCTCTTCCATCGCGGTCGGCGACAGCGTCTTTGCTGTTACCTGCGACGAGAAGGGTCACGTCACCCAGATAACTGCCCCCGGCGGACAGACTGTGTCCTACGCCTATGCAGGCAACTCCCTTATCCTCTTCACCGACGCGCAGGGCAACAAGAACAGATACGTCTACAACGCTGACGGTCTGATGAGCGAATGGTACGATGCCAACGACGACATTCAGGTAGCCAACGTATACGACCAGTACGGTCGTGTTGTCTATCAGGTTGACGGCATGGGCGGCGATTACGAGCTGCAGTATTTCGAGGACCACACTGTGGTTATCGATATGAACGGCGCAGAGACCGCCATTTACTTCAACGACAAGGGCTACACCGTCCGCGAGGTTGATGCTCTGGGCAACGAAACCTGCTACACCTACCACGACAACGGTCTGGTCGCCACCGAGACCAACGCTGTCGGCGGCGTTACCTACTATGAGTACGATGAGGACGGCAACGTCATCAAGGAGGGCAACTCGGACGGCACCTACGTCCTCATGTCCTACAACAACGACCACAAGATCACCTCTCTGACCGACCAGAACGGCAACAAGACCACCTACAGATACAACCTCCGCGGCGACATCAAGCAGGTCATTTCCGCTGACGGCTCCAAGAAAACCTACAACTACAACAGCGAAGGCAAGCTGGAAGAGGTTGTGGAGCGTGACGGCAGCATCTCCCGCTACGAATACAATGACGACAATCAGCTTTCCGCATTCATTGACGCAGCGGGCGGACGTACCGAGTACGAGTATGACCAATACGGCAACATCAGCGTCCAGACCGACGCGCTGGACAACCGCACCGAGTTTACCTATGATGCTGTCGGCAATCTCCTTTCCACCAAGGATTCCGAGGGTAACGTATGCACCTTCGGCTATGACGGCAACGGCAACCGCACCACCATTACCACCCCTGACGGCGTTGTGACCACCTACGAGTATGATGCTCTGGGCAACAACACCAAGATTATCACCTCTGACGGCGCTGTTACCACCTCTGTCTACAACGAGCTGGGACAGCTTGTCAGCAAGACCTATCCCGACGGCGCATCCGTCAGCTACGAATATGACGCGGCAGGCAACCTCACCGCAGAGGTTGACGCACTGGGCAACCGCACCGAGCATCACTACGACGCACTCGGCAAGCTGGTACGTCAGGTGCTTTCCAACGGCGCAGAGTACCTTTACACCTACAACAAGGACAACGGTCTGACCGAAAGCGCAGTGGACGGCTCCGGCATCAAGCTGAACTATGTCTACGATGCTGCGGGCAACGTCACAAGCATCATCAGCGGAAACGGCACAGCCATCAGCTACACCTACGATGAGCTCAACCGCATCAGCTCCCAGACCAGCCTGACAGGCGCAACCACCCGCTACACCTACGACAAGGCGGGCAACATTGCCACCGTCACCGACGGCATGGGCAACGTATACACCTATGAGTATGACGTCATGGGCAACAGAGTAAAGACCATTGACCCGCTGGGCAATGTCACAGCCTGCACCTATGATGCTCTGGGCAATCTTATCAGCATCACCGACCCCCTCGGCGCAACCACCAGATATGAATATGATTCCCTTGGCAACATCGTCAAGACCATCGATGCACTTGGCAACGAAACCGTCGTTGAGTATGACGAATGTGGTCGCGCTGTGCAGCTTATCAACGCACTGGGCAACAGCGAATACCACGAATATGACAGCAACAGCCAGCCCATAAAGACCATTCAGCTCAACGGCGGCCAGTCCACCGTGAAGTACGACATCGCCGGTCGTGTCATTGAAGAGACCGATGCCATGGGCGGCTTCCTGCGCTACGAGCATGACCTGATGGGCAACATCACCACCCTCACCGATGCTCTCGGACAGAGCTCTGCCTTTGAGTACGACACTGTCGGCAACATCACAAAGATCACCGCTCCCGACGGCTCGGTCATCACCTACGAGTACGACAAGGGCGGCAACCTGCTGCGCGAGACCGATGCAGCGGGCATCTCCACCGACTACGGCTACGACGAGCAGAACAACCTCATCTCCGTCAGGAAGGGTCGCAGCGGCACCTACTACAAGTACGACAACGCCGGCAACGTCATCGAGGTAACCGACGCAGAGGGCAACAGCGCACAGTTCTTCTACGATGTCCTTGGCAGAAACACCTACACCGAGTACATGAACGGCGCACGCGACGAGTACACCTACGATGCTCTCGGTCGTGTAATCGAGGAGCGCACCGCAGACGGCTCTGTCACCTCCTACGAATACGACGCGGCAGGCAACCATGTGCGCATTGTCAGAAACGGCGTTCCCACCAAGTACGAATACGACCTCCTTGGCAGACCTGTTGCTGTGGAGACCGCTGACGGCGGTATCACCCGATACGAGTATGACGCACTGGGCAACATCACTGCGGAAATTGACGCACTTGGCAACCGCACCGAATACAGCTACAACACCTCTTCCCAGGTCAGCGAGGCAAAATTCGCCAACGGCGGCACCCTCAGCTACACCTACGACCTGAGAGGCGCACTGCTCACCCAGACCAGCCCCAACGGCGGCACTGTTTCCTACGGCTATGACATCGCAGGACGCATGGTCAGCGCACAGGACGAGCTGGGCAACGTGACCAATTACCAGTACAACGCAAACGACAGCATCGCACAGGTAATTGATGCTCTGGGACGTGCAACCAGCTACAGCTACGACATCGCCGGCAACCTCATCTCCGAAACCAACCCCCTCGGCAACACCATCTCCTACAGCTACACCGACGAGGGCTGGCTGGCTTCCATGACCAAGGCAGACGGCAATGTTGTATCCTACGAATACGACAGCAACGGTCAGCTCACCCGTGAAAGCTACGGCGACGAAACCATCGTCAGCTACGCATACAACGAGATGGGCAGAATGGCTGTTTCCGAGGGCAAGGACGGACGCAGCGAGTATCAGTACGACGCTGAGGGTCATCTCCTCTCGGTCAAGAATCCCAACGGCGATGTGGTTTCCTACACCTACGACGACGAGGGCAACCGCACCCTGCTGACCTACCCTGACGGCGGCTCTGTCAGCTATGAGTATGACTTCATGAACCGCCTCTCCTCCGTCACCGGTCTGGACGGCTCTGTCACCGGCTACGAATACGACCTGCTGGGCAGACGCACCGCCACCACCGGCGAGGATTTCACCACCACCTACGAATACAGCCCTGTTGGTGAAATCATCAGACAGACCACCACTGGCAAGACCAATCTGCAGCTTGAGTACAAGTACGACGCAAGCGGCTATCTCATCGGCGAGACCCGCACAGAGGACGGCAAGACCGTCACCTCCGACTACGCCTACGACGCTGCGGGACAGCTTCTCAGCTTTGCAAACAGCAACGGCTACAGCGAGAGCTACACCTATGATGCGGTTGGCAATATGCTGACCAAGCAGGTTGGCGATTCCAAGCTGTCGATGACCTACAACGCCGCAAATCAGCTCACCGCAATGAGCGGCAAGGGCGGCACCATCACCTACACCTACGACACCAACGGCAACCTGACCGGCAAGCAGCTTGGCGGACGCAAGGACAGCTATTCCTACGACATTCAGAACCAGCTGTCCGCATTCAGCGGCTACGATGGCTACAGTCAGGAATACTCCTACAACGCCCT
>SVPT01000053.1 GCA_015065695.1 Oscillospiraceae bacterium
TGCCAGAGGTGTTACGGTTGCTTCTTTTAATGTCGATAAATATCAGGATTATGCTTACAATTTCCACTTTACTTCCCTCCCTGTCATTCACTTTTATCATAAGAATGACGATTTGCTTAAGCCGATCGTCCGAAATTTTTTCATCGGTGTAGCGGCGCACGCTGAAGCGTGTCGCAATAGCCTCGAGTACAGTCATATCGTGATTATCTTTGTTGGTTGCCATGTCTGTTTGTACCTGCACCGAAAATGGTGTCCTTTCATTAATAGGGCAGCCGATTAGTTGCCTTGCTGCTCCATGGACTGCTCAAGCAGAGCGGCTCTTTCGGCAGTGATGAGCGCGTCAATGACCTCGTCAATATCGCCGGAGAGTATGGATTCCAGACGGTAGAGGGTCAGTCCGATGCGGTGGTCGGTCATGCGTCCCTGCGGGAAGTTGTAGGTGCGTATGCGCTCGGAGCGGTCGCCTGTGCCAACCTGCGCCTTGCGGTCGGCGGCAATGCGGTCGGTCTGCTCCTGCCGCTTTGCGTCCAGCAGACGGGAGCGGAGCAGCTTCATGGCCTTGTCCTTGTTCTTGTACTGGCTGCGCTCGTCCTGACACTCAACCACGATGCCGGTGGGAATGTGGGTGATGCGCACAGCCGAGTCGGTGGTGTTGACGTGCTGTCCGCCCGCACCGCTGGAGCGGTAGGTGTCAAACTTCAGGTCGGTGGGGTTGATTTCGATGTCAACCTCCTCCGCCTCGGGCAGCACCGCCACAGTGACGGTGGAGGTGTGGATGCGTCCCTGAGATTCGGTCTCGGGCACACGCTGCACGCGGTGTACTCCGCTTTCAAACTTCAGGCGGGAGTATGCGCCCTCGCCGTTGATCATAAAGCTGACTTCCTTGCAGCCGCCCAGCTCGGTTTCGTTGATGCTGAGAATCTCCGACTTCCAGCCGCGGGTGTCGGCGTACATGGTGTACATACGCATGAGGGAAGCGGAGAAGAGGGCTGCTTCATCGCCGCCCGCGCCGCCGCGTATTTCAATGATGACGTTCTTGTCATCGTTAGGGTCACGGGGCAGCAGCAGTACCTTAAGCTCTTCGGAAAGGCTTGCGATGCGGGCGCGGGCATCGGCCAGCTCGGCCTCCACCATCTCCTTGAAATCGGCATCCAGACCACCTGCGGTGAGCATTTCGTGGGCCTCTGCCTCGTCAGTTTTGGCTTTGGTGTATGCCTTGAAGGTGTCCACCAGCGGCGTAAGCTGCTTAAGCTCACGCATCAGGTCACGGTAGACGGTCGGGTCGGATATAACCTCCGGGTCACATACCCGCCTGTTAAGTTCATCATATCGGTCCTGTGCCACGACCAGTTTGTCAAACATTGTATTATGTCATCCTTTTCTGTATAAAATGTTGTTGAAGAAATAAAGTAATTATTGCGTCAATATTGCGCTAATCGGATTTAAGGAGCGGCGATTATCCGACCGCCGCTCCCCTGTATGCGCTGATGTATTCTTTTTAAGGCGGAGAGCAGGTGTCCGGCTCGCTGCGCAGAATACGCCGGATACTCTTCTCCGCTTTGGCTCGGGGTGTCATGAATTCGTGACCGCAGCCACAGCAGCGCAGACGGAAATCCATGCCCACCCTCAGCACGTCAAACTGCTTTGAGCCGCAGGGATGAGGCTTTTTCATCTCAAGCACGTCGCCGGTGCGCACGTCCATATATCAATAACCTCCGCCGTAGCCGTCGTAGTCGTCATAGTCGCTGTTGCGGCGGCGAGCCCCACCGCCTCGGGTGGTGCCGAAGTCGCCGTAGCCGCCGTCATAGCGGTCACCGCTGCGACCCATGTAGCCGCCGTCGTAGTCACCGCGGTAGGAGGAGCGGCTGCGTCCGCCGTAACCGCTGCCGTAGCCGTCGTCATAGCCGTCATAGCCGCCATAGCTGCCGTAGCCGTCGTCATAGTCATCGTCAATGTAGTCGGTCAGGTCACGACCGCGGGAGGGACGACCGAGGGGGCGGTCGTAGTAATCATCGTCATAGTCGTCCTCGTGCCGCTTGCCTATCATGTTGGCAATGAGGAATATGCAGGCACCCAGCACGACTGCGATAATAACGCCCACAAATATCCACAGAATGGGCTTCATCTCAAAGCCGTCACCGCCGCTGTACTGCGGTGCGGTGGTGGGCAGCGCGGAGGGCTCGGTGACAATCTGGGAAGGCTCGGTGGGGAGAGTGGATTCTGTTGTAGTGGTAGGCGCGTTGGCATTGGGGTCGCCAACGATAATGGTAATATCGCAGGATTTCTTGACATCGCCCGCCTCAACCTCAAGGGTGTAGACGTTGGTGCCCTCCACCAGCTCAGGTTTGAAGGTATAGCGGCGGGTGCTGTTAAGCTCCAGCTTGGTCTTGCGGTCGTCGGTGATGGGCTCGTTTTCAGCCAGACCGGTCTTTCTTATCATCGTTACGGTGTTTTCGTGGCGGGGCATGATGGTAAAGGAGTAGCCGCTGGTGGAGCCGGAATCCAGTGTGTAGGTAAGCCCCTCTTCGATAGAGCCTGCGGAGCTGATGGTGGAATCGCTCTTCTTCAGTGTAACAGATTCAATCTTGCAGGTAAGCTTGGAGCGGTAAAGGGTAATGTAAAGGGTGCGCTGGGCATTGGTTGCCGGGTCGGTAAGGGTAAAGGAATAGGTCTGCTCTGCCTTGACTATCTCCTTAAGCTCTGCCTCGTATACACCGGAGGATTCCTTGAAGGTGGAAACGGAGCAGTCGGCCTTCAGCCCTGATGTAGCCTTGATGACTACGTTGGTTTCCTCCATCCAGTTGGGAATGGTGAAGGTGTATTTGTCCACGTTGTCAGCCAGCGTGGGGCTGCAGAGGTACATCTTGCCGTTGCTGCCCTCCATGTAGAAGTTGGTCACCTTTACGGTGGGTGCGGGCGGCTGTGTTGTGGTGGTGGGCTCGCCGTCCCCCGGGACAGGATCGGGGTTGTGCGCCATGGCAGGCACAGCGCACAGGGCAAATATCAGCATCAATATGGTCAAAAGAGAAATAAGTCTCGCAGTTTTCATTTATGACATCTCCCAATATAATAACTCATTGTCATTTTACCATAATTATCCCATAGGCGCAATACTATAATTCAATTGTTACATAATAGTCATACATAATTCCATGCCCCGCCGCAGGACAGACAAAATGCCGCTTTTTCGCGCTTGTCGGCGCAGAAAAAACGGCATTGTTACGGTTTATGGCTTAATCGCAAAAAGGGGTTGAGATTTCGCTCGGATTATACTATAATAGTACATTGGAATCATTTGTGTGCAGAGCCTTGGTTCATTAGCTGCTGTAGTCCTCAAGCAGGGACATAAGCTGGCTGCGGTTCTGAACAAGTATCCCGCATTCCAGCAGCCGTCTGTCGTCCTCAGGCAGGTCGGCAGGGTCGATATTCAGCCGCCCGATGGGCTGGTCGCTGCCGTTTTCGTAAACGCACACCTTCCCGTTGTCGCAGCGCAGAATGTAGGACTGCTCCTGAGCCATAGGCTCCTGCCCGCTTGCGTGACGCTGTGCCGAAAGTCTGGCAGATGACATGAATGATGCCGCCGACAGCGCGAATATCACCAGAGAAAAAATCAGAAACAGTCTCCTCAGTGCTTTCATAAAAAGCTCACTCTCCTCTCGCTGCTGTTTCTGTTTTCAGTATTCACCTGCCGTTGTCATTTTATACCGGAGATACAGGCTGTTTATTGCAAAAATGTTTTCTTTGCGAAGATAATATATCAATATTATTTCAAAATAATTAATATTGCCCGATTTTGATTTACAACAGAGATATTCTGTTATAATATTATGTCAGTAGGGTATGATTTCCAAAGACTGCCTTTGGGCAAAAACATACTGCCTGCTGTCAGGGATTCCTGCAAAGGAGGTTGTTAGCGGTGAAATCCTATAATCAGCATTCCCGCCAGTCCGGCTCTGGCGACTTCATGGCCAATGTGTCAAGGGGTGCGCGTGTTGCCGGCTGCTGGATAAAGTATGTACTGACTCTGCTCGGCGAAAGGGTGGTAGAGTACACCGAGACCCGCCGTGAGCAAAAGGAGCAGCGCGAGCGTGACAGAGAGCGTGCCGCACAGAGCGGACACGGCTATGGCGAAAGAGGCAAACGAAGCAAGAAGCGCAAGCCGGCATGGCTCCGCGTCGTTGGTACGGTGTTCACCCTGCTCGGACGCGGTCTTGCAACGCTGCTGCTGGTCGGTGTCATCACAGGCTGCATCGTCGGTGCGGCTTCCATGGTCTATATTCTGGTCTATCTGGATAAGGACATCAACTTCGACCTGCATCAGCTCAAGCTGAGCTATACCTCCACTATTTATATAGAGGACGGCAAGGACGAAAACGACAACGTCAAGTATGTGGAATTTCAGAAGCTTCACGGCTCCCAGAACCGCGAGTGGGTGGATTATTCCGCCATACCCGATACCGTCAAGAACGCCGTTGTCGCTATAGAGGATCACCGCTTCTGGACCCACTCAGGCGTTGACTGGAAACGAACGGTCTACTGCTTCGCCGCCATGTTCCTCCACTTCGGTGACGGTGACGCACAGGGCGGCTCGACCATCACCCAGCAGCTTATCAAGAACGTTACCGGTGAGGACGAGGTCAGTATCGACCGTAAGCTGAAGGAAATCTTCCGCGCTCTGGAACTGGAGAAGCAATATACAAAGGCGGAGATTCTGGAATCGTACCTCAACGTCATCGCACTGGGCAACGGCTGCAACGGCATCAAGTCCGCTGCACAGACCTACTTCGCAAAGGACCTCTCCGAGCTTACCCTTGCGGAATCTGCCTGCCTTGTGGGCATAACCAAGAACCCCTCCCAGTACAACCCCCTCTATCGCCCCGAGAAGAACAAGAAGCGTCAGGAGGACGTGCTGTGGGCGATGTACCAGTACGGCTATATCCAGACCAAGGCGGAGTTTGATGCCGCAGCAGCAGAGGTACTGGACTTCAACGAAAAGGCCGTTTACGATTCGGAAAACCGCAGCTACAACAACTGGTACGTTGACCAGATAATCTGGGATCTTTTCGACGAGCTGCAGGAGTACGCAGGTATGTCCGAGGCAGAGGCACGCTATGCCGTTTACAACGGCGGTCTGCAGATCTATTCCTGCATGGATAAGACCCTGCAGGAGAAGGCAGAGGCCATCTTCCGCGACCCCTCCAACTTCCGCAAATTCCCCGGAACGACCCAGCCCCAGTGCGCCATCGCCGTAATGAACTACGAGGGCGCGGTCAAGTGCATCGTAGGTGCGCGAGGCAACAAAACGGGTGACGTAATGTACAGCATGGCCTCTCAGGCTACCCGTCAGCCCGGCTCCAGTATGAAGCCCATAAGCTCCTACGGCCCCGCAGTGGCATACGGAATACTGGAGTTCTCCACCCCTGTTTCCGATACCCCGCTCAAGAATTACAACAACGGCAAGGACTGGCCGAAAAACTCCGGCGGTGTCTACCGCGGCAATATCCCCGCCGTAAAGGGTCTGGAAGTGTCCGCAAACTGCGTTGCTGTGCGCATCGCCAAGGTGCTGACACCTCAGCGCTCCTTCGAGTTTATGACCGAGCGGCTTAAGCTGTCCACTCTGGTCAAGAACGGCGACCACAACGACATCAACCTCTCCGCTTCCATCGGCGGTCTTACCAACGGCGTTACCGTTCTGGAAATGACTGCGGCGTATGCGCCCTTCGGCAACGGCGGCGTTTACCACGCTCCCTACACCTACACCAAGGTTGTAGATGCCAACGGCGACGTAATCATCGAACACGGTCCGGAGGACGGAGAGCGTGCAATGAGTGCCGAATCGGCAACCATCATGAACCGTATGCTCCGCGCTCCTGTCACCGGCGGCGGTGGTACCGCCCGCTCCGCAGCCTTCGGCGGCTACCCCATGTTCGGCAAGACAGGTACCACCAGTAACGACTTCGACCGCTACTACGGCGGCGGCACACCTCACTATGTATCCTGCTGCTGGTTTGGCTATGAGGTACAGAAGGAGCTGTCTATCAAGAACGTCAACCATGCGCTTCAGGCATGGAAGAAGATTATGATAGCCGCGCACGAGGGCAAAAGCAACAGCAAGGGCTACAACCTCAGCTCCAACGTATCCTCCCGCAGCTACTGCACAATCACCGGTGGTCTTGCCAGTGCAAGCTGCCCGTCCACCGCTACCGGCTGGTATGCCCGCAACACCAGTATGCCCATCTGCCCGGTACATGGCGGCGGCAAGATGACCAGCGCATTCACCCGCTTCATCACCGACACTGCTGCATTCGTCCCGCTGGAGACCAGCAGCACCGAGGAATCCACCACCACATCGGCAACAACAACAACTCCCCCGCCGGTAATCACCACCGAGCCCTCCGAATCCACCACAACCACCACCAGCACAACTACTACGACCACTACTACCACCACAACAACCACCACGACAACGGAAAGCACCATGTCAACCACCGAGCCGGTCATCTTCGACCCGGGCTATGCAGTTGGTTGATAAGCCTTTCGTCACTGTCGTCAGCCGCCGCTTGTCGGCCTGTCGCTGATTTTTCACAGAGCCTATCCCCGTCCATAAACGCGGATAGGCTCTTTCACCAGCCACATAGGTTACAGAAAAATTTACTTGTCTCCCGATAAGACGAATTTTCAGCAAATACATATATGCTTGGAATGAGGTACTGATAATGAGTGTTATACCCTTCCCCGGGTCGGAAAATAACGAGAACAACACAAATTCTGCAAAGGGCTCTCCGCTGCCTTCACAGCCTGTTACCGAGGAGGAGGCTGCCCGCCAGTGGCGCAAACGCCGCATAGATGCTTTCTTTGAGGATACAGACACGCCCCAGTCCCGTCCGGTTGCAGAGAAAAACTCCGCACAGGCGAGACCATCGGCAGCGCAGCGGAGCGAGAACCCCGCACCCAAGACACGGAAACCTCAGGAGACGATAGTATTCGCCTCCGGCACCGATTCCGCTGATTCCATCAGACGGAGCAGAATGGTGGAAGCATTTTCCGGCAAAAGCTCAGGCGCGGACTTTCAGGACGACCTGAGCGACCTGAGTGACCTTTCCCCCGAGGAGCGCGAAAGCGTGGAGCGCCGCCGCCGTCTTGTCGATTCCTTTGCGGGAGGCGGTCTGTTTGATGAAATCACCCCCGCCGCTGCAAAGCCGATAAGACACAGCAGTGCAGTGGAGTTTAACGGAAGAAACGTGCCGGAAACCCCCGCTGCCGAAAAGAAGAAAAAGAAATCTCCGCAGAGTGCTGCCCCCCGTGATGGTGCCAGTGTCTTTGATTCCATTCCCACCAGAAGAGGCTCCGCGCCTGTAAACGCACCCGCAGAGCAGCCCGCTCCTGTGCGAGAAACCGCTGCTGAGGAAACACCCGCGGCGGATAAACCTGCCGCAGAAAAGCCCGCAAAAGAAATCGCTCCTGTTCCGCAGGAGGTGCTCAGCGAAGCGGAAGCAGCCTTTGACCGTGCCAGCACCCCCTACTGGGAGGAGCTGCAGCAGACCGCGCAGGTATCCATTCCTCCGGAGAAGCACAGCAGTTGGGTCATAGACCGCCTTGCGGAATCGGCAGACGAGCCGGTTTACGAAGAGCAGCCGGAGACCCCGCAGGAGCAAGCCTTCAGCCCCCTTATTGACAGCATTGCGCATGAGATGGCATATGCCGTGCAGGAGCTTCCCGAGGAGCAGCCTGAGGAAGCAGAGGAGGCTGAGGAAATCGCCCCCCAGCCTGCGGAGGAACAGCAGGAAGAGGTTTGCCCCCGCCGTACAGTAAGCCCCGTCATCAACATCATCACCGAGGAGCTGTGTCAGGAGGAAGCCGGACAGAGCGTCCGGGTAAGCCCTCTCATCGCAAGCCTTGCTCAGGAGATGGAGCAGGCAGAAGAGGAGCAGGAAGAGCCGGCAGAAGAGGAAGCCGTAGCTGAATCCTGTGCCGAAGAACCGCTGCCCTATCTTGGCGCGCCCCGCCGCCGTTTTGCCGAGGAGGAATACTTTGCGGCAGAAGAGGTGTTCCGTACCGCAGAAGAGCAAGCCGAAGCAGAGGAAGAACCGCAGGAGGAAGAGTCTCATGCGTCAGAATCGCTGCCCTATCTTGGCGCGCCCCGCCCCTTTGCAGAGCAGCAGTCCGCTGCTGTGTATGCGGAAGAGGACGCCGAAGAAGAGGAATACTGCGAGGACGAAGAGTATTCCGATGACGAAGAAGAATACATCGACGAAGAAGAGTACGAAGAAGAGTATGACGATGATGTCGATGAAGAATATGCAGACGACGAAGAGTACGAGGATTCCGACGAAGAGTACGTCGGGGAGGAATACTCTGATGATGAAGAAGAATACGAGGAAGAGGACATCGACGAAGAATATGAAGAGCCCGCACCGCTGTCCTCCCGCCGTGTCCGCAGGGAGGCCCGCAGAGCAGCCCGCCGCGCCGCTGAGTCGGAGGAGGATCTGCTTTCCGGCCTTCTCGGACTGGGCAGCCGTTTTCTGCGCCGGTCGGACGATGACTATGTGACCGAGGGTGCCGCAGTGTTCGATGATGAAGAGCAGCCCGATGATGACAGAGTGATTCAGGCAGATGGCGGCTATATTGGCAGCCGCAGCTTTGCCCGCCAGCCGGTCAGCGGTATGGTGCGCTCCCACGCATCGGAATCGGCACGCGAGTTCATAGGTCAGCGTGCCCGTGAGCAGCAGCCCGCCGAGCAGCCTCAGCACAGAAGAGTGCCTCGCCCCGCCTTTACGCAGAAGTGGCACGCCCCCACAGGACGTGCGGCAAACCGCGGAATGAGCAGGGAAGAGCTGAAGCTCTACAAGGACGGAAAACGTCCCCTGCTTGCCCGCATCAGAAGACTGCTCATCGCCGTTGCCGCAGTTGTTGTGTTGCTCATTGGCTGCTACTACCTGCTGGCAGGTGTGATGCTCAGGGATATAAACAACGTCAAGGTGGAGAAGTGGCTGGATAAACCCGCCGAGCAGGTGTCGTCCATACCCATTTCCAATGAGCCTTACGTCACCAATATCCTGCTGCTGGGCATTGATGATGACGGCAGTGCCGGCTCCCGCTCCGACACCATGATTATCGCCAGCGTCAATACCCGCACCAACAGTGTCAAGCTGTGTTCCGTCCTGCGTGACAGTTATGTTTCCATTCCCGGGCATAAGTACAACAAGATAAATGCCGCATATGCACAGGGCGGCGCAGAGCTTGCGATGAAGACCATTGAGTCCAACTTGCGCGTAAAACTGGACCACTACGTCAGCACCGACATGAGCAGCATGATTGCTGTGGTAGAGGCTGTAGGCGGCGTCACCATCGAGCTTACCGAGGCAGAAGCCGAGCAGGTCAATCTCCATTCCCGTTCTCCCTACACCGCATACGCAGGCGTGCAGCGCCTTGACGGTCGTCAGGCAGTGCAGTACGCGCAGATACGCAAGATAGACAACGATTTCAGCCGCACCAACCGTCAGCGTGTCCTGCTCGATGCCATAGTAAAGCAGTGCAGAACGCTTTCCCCCGCAGAGCTGCTGAATGTTGTCGAAACCGTAGCCCCCCGCCTCACCACCGACATGAGCAGTACCGCCATAGCGACAACCGCGCTCAAGGTGCTGCCCGCCCTCTCCAACGGAATGGAGCAGATGGTCGTACCCGCAGAGGGCACATATGAGTTTGTGACCATCAACGGCGCGTCCTGCATCGAGTTTGACCTTCAGCAGAATGTCCGTCTGCTCAAGGAATTCCTGTATGAAAAGGAATAAACAGAGCGGCACTGCCGGGGAGACCTGCGGCAGTGCCGTACCCATCGATATACCACCGGAGGTAATCAATGAAGACGATAGAGAAATGTATAAGCATCACTGCGGGCATTGTGCGCAGCCGATGGTTTGTTCCTCTGCAGGCGGCTGTTGCGGCAGCTGCGATATGCACGGGACTGAATATGGTCGGATGCATACTCTTTGTGGCATTGGTATTCCTGCTGCTGCTGTTCTCGGACGACATACTGGCTGTTCTTTGCCCGGTCATGATTGCGGTCATGACAGCTACCAGCTACTACGACAACTACTACGAGATGCTTGAGTACATATGGCTGCTGATACCGGTTGCCGCAGCATTGATATTTAATATTTTCGTCTATAGAGGTAAGTTTGTAAAAGGACGCTTTCTGCTGCCCACCGCGGCGGTCAGTGTGGTTCTGCTGGTCGGCGGCATCGGCACAATACCCGTCGCCGAGTATTTCTCCGGTACTGCGCTGTACTACACCCTGGGCCTCGGCGTGGCTCTGCTGCTGCTGTACCTGTTCATCAGCCAGCGGATACCGAGAATTCGCCAATACAACGCCGTCGAGCGGCTGGCAGAGCTGATGTATGCGATGGCGATACTTGCCGCTCTGCTGATAATATGCTTCTACGTCAGCCGTTGGAGCATTCTCTCAAAGGATTTCCACACGCCCTTCATCAGCTATCGCAATTTCTGCACCACCATGATGCTGTTCGGTCTGCCCATGTCCTGCCTGTTCATACGCCGTCGCCCCATTCACTTTGTGGGTCTGGTTTTCATCTATGCGGCAATGCTGCTCGGCGGCTCCCGCAGCGGTCTGCTTTTCGGCACACTGGAGCTGGGCATGTGCCTTGTTTACATCTACATAAACAATCCGGAGCATCGGAAGCTTTATCGGCGCATTGCGGCGGTGTGTATACTGCCTGTACTTGCGCTGGGCGGCTTTCTGGTGTACACCATATTCCTCAGTGCCGGCGGCAGGTTCGGCACGCATATCATCAAGCCTACGGAAGCCAGAGTCAGCTTCTATCCGCAGGGCGTCCGTGATTTCCTTGAAAAACCAATTCTTGGCTGGGGTCTGGGCAATATGAAAAACGGCGACATCTACACAGGTGTGCCAGGCAGCATTATCTTCTACCACAACTCGGTGCTGCAGATCCTTGCATCACTCGGTCTGGTGGGCGGTGCGGCGTATCTGTATCAGTTCATTGTTCGCCTGCGCCTGCTCAGGCAGCTTCGCCGCACCGATGGGTATGTGATGCTTCTGCCATATATCGGCGTGCTGCTGATGTCGCAGACCAACCCGGGGCTCTTTTGCCCGCTGCCTACCGGTCTGCTGCTGATACTGATGTTCGCCGTGCTGGAGTGCTGTCCCGTCGGCGAAGGCAGTCCGGAGGCACCGTACGAGGAAAATGTCCCCGCAGCGACCTCCTGAGCCGCTCTGCGAAATATCGCATAACAAAAATATCCCGCATTGTGTTCCTTCATTGGGAACGCAGTGCGGGATGCTTGCTTTTGTTTATGTTTTTGCAGCCGGTACCTACACCACAATAATGCCATGGGAGGCATCACTGCCGCAGCCGCCGATTTTCGGCGTGCACAGGGCAAATATGTCTGCCGCTTTGGAATTCAGCCGGTAGATGCTCTGACCGAAGCTGTCCAGACGCTCGACATCGGCATGGCGGGTGACGATGGGCAGGGTGGGTTTTGCGCAAGCCAGTATCTCCCTGCCTCGGGAATTCATTCCCAGTATGCGCAGATAGGGCGGCTTTCGCCAGCCCTGCGCGTCGCGGCACAGGTCGCGGTCTATACCCAGCACCGCGCTCATCACGATTCTGCGTATGCGGGCGTGGGTGTACCGCTTGGTCTTTATCATGTTGCAAAGCTGCTCAAAGCTCTCTGCCGATGCAATGTACCTCTGCAGGCGGTTTTCCAGACCTTCGGAAAGGTCTGGCAGACTGCGTAGCCGCGCTTCGTCCATGGTGCGCAGTGCATACAGCATGGCGCGGTCAATGTGCTTCAGTGAGGCAGGTGCAGTACCTGCCTCCACAGCTTCCGAGAAAATCTCTGCCGTACACTGCGGCACAGCAGAGGAGATGTCACCGCCCTCTTTGAGCATTTCGCGCAGCCTTGAGCCGCTGGCAATGCTGCCGTCAGAGGAATGCTCGCTGCTGTCGTGGGCAGCACCCTCTCTCGTCACACATACAGGTCGGATAGCCGAGCCCATGCCGTCCAGCGCGCGGCAGTATTCCACACCAAGGGTGTCGTTGGGTGTTTCCAGCACCGCAGCGCAATCACTGCCGCCCAACGCGCGGACGCGGGCGGCCGCATAGGTTATGCCCTCGCTGTTCTTTATGCGCAGAATTTCAGCGTTTATGCTCTCGTCGGCCAGCAGCCGTGCAGCAGCCTGTATCTGCTCAATGTCGCCACATTCGCTGCCGAAGGACAGCATATCAACGCAGCCCAGTGCCTCCGCTATGGCAGTGCCGCCTGCGGCAAAGCCCTCTGCACCCGCCATACACCACGGCAGCGGAAGCTCCAGCACAAGGTCAGCGCCGCCCGCAAGAGCCATGCGTGTGCGCTGCCATTTGGATATGCAGGCGCAGTCGCCCCGCTGCACGAAGTCGCCGCTCATTACAGCCGCGATGTGTGTTGCGCCATGCAGTGTGCGCGTGCGCTCAAGCTGCAGTGCGTGACCGTTGTGGAAGGGGTTGTATTCCGCAATAACGGCGGCAACAGTCGTTTTTTGCTCCGTCGCGTTCTGACCCATTTATTCCTTTACAAGGCAGTGAACAATCTGTGAGATATACATATGGTGGTGGTCGCCGTTGTAATTCTTTTCGTCCACCGAGCGGTCGATGAAGCAGTCGGGGGTAAGCTGCTGACAGTACAGCTTGCGGCACACCAGTACCAGCTCCGACTGTGCAAAGTAGGGAGCTTCCAGGTCGTCAACAACGGTCAGACCGGTCTCCGCAACCTTGTCACGGTCACGTCCGCTGACCACACCGCACAGCTTGAGCGCGTCACGATGCTCTTCGCCGAGGAAGCAGAGGGAGTGGTACTCCTGTGCCTGCATCAGTTCCTGAGTGTATCTCTGGGGACGAATGTAGCAGGTGGCAACAGGCATACTCCAGAGTATGCCCAGACCGCCCCAGCTTGCGGTCATGGGGTTGACAGTGCCGTCAGGCTTTTTGGCGGTAATGAGCATCCACTGACGGTCAATGGCGTGGAAGGGGCGAAGGCTGAGGTCATAGGGCGATATTTCTCTGAACATATGGCATTGCTCCTTTGTCTGTAATTGTTTGTCGGATAATTATATTCGGCAGTACAGGGGCTTATGATGCGTCGTCCGACTATTTCTGTGTTTTTTTGATGGAATCCCAGTAAGCCTTGGCCGCCTGCTCTATCTTATTTGAGCCAAAGGTGTAGTAGCGGGCGTTTTTCACTGCGTCGGGCAGATATTGCTGACGCACCCAGCCATTGGGGTAGGCGTGGGGATAAAGATAACCGCGCCCGTGTCCCAGCTTCTGCGCGCCGCTGTAGTGGGAGTCACGCAGGTCGTCGGGAATGTCGCTCACCTTGCCGGCGCGTATGTCCTCCGCGGCGGCATCAATGGCGCAAATGGCGGTGTTGGACTTTGGGGAGGTGGCAACCAGTATCACCGCATCGGCAAGCGGTATGCGGGCTTCGGGCAGCCCCAGCATATTGGCGGCATCTACCGCAGCCTTGACGATGGGGATAATCTGCGGATAGGCAAGCCCCACGTCCTCGCAGGCGGTGACCATCAGACGGCGGCAGGCAGATACCAGATCCCCTGCCTCCAGCAGCCGCGCAAGATAGTACACCGCCGCATCGGGGTCAGAGCCGCGCATGGACTTCTGAAAAGCAGATAATATATCATAATGCTCATCGCCGTCGCGGTCGTAGCGCAGACCGCTGCGCTGTGCAAGCTCCTGCGCCCGTTCAAGGGTGATGGTGCGCACCCCCTCCTTTGCAGGGGAGGACAGCACGCAAAGCTCTGCCGCGTTGAGCGACTTGCGCACATCACCGCCGCAGGCCTGCGCGATGTATTCGCACACACCCTCCTCCGGCTGAATGGTTTCCTTGCGCTCCGCGGAGAGGAAGTCAAAGGCACGGCGTACCGCCGCGACAACGTCCTCGGGCAGCACAGGACGGAATTCAAACACCGTCGAGCGGCTGAGTATTGCGCCGTATACATAGAAATATGGGTTCTCCGTCGTGGAGGCAATGAGGGTAACGTCGCCGTTTTCAATGTACTCCAGCAGGGTTTGCTGCTGCTTCTTGGTAAAATACTGAATCTCGTCAAGGTATAGCAGTATGCCGTTGCGGGCAGTGATGGAGCCAATCTCGTCGAGAATCAGCTTGATGTCCTTGGTTGAGGCGGTGGTGCCGTTTAGTCTGTGCAGCTTGCGGTCGGCAGACTTTGCGATGATGGAGGCGACAGTGGTCTTGCCTATACCGGGCGGTCCGTAGAAAATCATGTTGGGCAGCTCGCCGGAATCAATAATGGAGCGCAGTGCGCTGCCGGGGGCAAGCAGATGCTTCTGCCCGACCACATCGTCAAGGGTCTGGGGTCTCATGCGGTCGGCAAGGGGAGAGGACGGCATATTTGTTCACCTCCAAGGTTAGTGTAAGTGGTTAACAAGGAACAAACATCTCACAAAAAACGCCTCCGCAGCGAAAATCTGTTGCGGAGGCGCTAATCTGGCGTAATCAGCGGCGATTGTTGATGATAATATCCATGCCGCGCTGCAGGGCAACGTCCCAGAAGCCCCATTCGTGACCGGCAGCAGCCTGCTCAAAGGTGAACTCGATGCGGTGGGCATCAAGGGAATCCTTCAGGCGAATGTTGTCGTCAAAGAGGTCGTCCTGCTTGCCGCAGGCGATGTATATGCGCGGGCACATGTTGACATAGCCGCCGCTCTGCTCCAGAAGCTGGAAGAGGTCAAGGGATTCGTCCAGCTTCAGTCCCTCGCCGCAGATGCCCTTCCACATGTTCTTCTCACCATTGCGGCATTCCTCAGCCTGTATGCGGGCGATGTCAGCCAGCGGGGAGAGGGCAATGCAGCCGGCGTACAGCTCGGGCTTGCGCAGGGCGCACTTCAGAGCGCCGTAGCCGCCCATGGAGATACCACCGATGTAGGTGTCCTCGCGGCGGACGGAAACGCGGAACATGGAGCGAATGATGTCGGGAAGCTCGTGGGTGATGTAGGAGAAATACGCGCCGCCGTAAGCCATGTCGGTGTAGAAGGAGAGGGCGGCATCGGGCATGACAACGCACAGACCACGCTCGGTGGCGTACCGCTCGATGTTGCTGCGGTAGAGCCAGGAGCGGCTGTCGTCGGACTTGCCGTGCAGCAGATACAGCACAGGGAAACCCCATTGCGGGTCAGCCGCCGTGTCATGGGGCAAAATCACCGATATAGAGTTGAGCCTGCCCAGCTCGGCAGAAAGAAAGCTGCCTGTAAATACTGCCATTTATAATTCCTCCGGAACAGATTTTGCGAATATAGGACTGCTTTATGTAGCTCACGCAGTCAGGCAGACAACGCATAGCCTGCCTGACTGCAGCGATAATTGCGTAAATTACTCGTAGAGGGGATAGGTGCGGAGCAGCTCGGTAACCTTGGCGCGGATAGCATCTGCGCTGTTCTCGAAATCGGTGATGGCGAGGCTGATGCACTCGGCGACAACGTCCATGTCAGCTTCCTTAAGACCGCGGGTGGTGACGGCGGGAGTGCCGATGCGCAGGCCGCTGGTGATGAAGGGGCTGAGGGGCTCGTTGGGAATGGTGTTCTTGTTTGCGGTGATGA
>SVPT01000054.1 GCA_015065695.1 Oscillospiraceae bacterium
TTACGCTTTTTAGCCTAACGCTTCTGCGCCTGTAGAACATTTCTTCTTGGTGCAGGAGGAAGGCAGTATGCGCCTCATTACGCTTGCGCGGCTATCTTTACGCTTTTTAACCTAACGCTTCTGCGCCTGTAGAACATTTCTTCTTGGTGCAGGAGGAAGGCAGTATGCGCCTCATTACGCTTGCGCGGCTGTCTTTACGCTTTTTAACCTAATGCTTCTGCGCCTGTAGAACATTTCTTCTTGGTGCAGGAGGAAGGCAGTATGCGCCTCATTACGCTTGCGCGGCTATCTTTACGCTTTTTAACCTAACGCTTCTGCGCCTGTAGAACATTTCTTCTTGGTGCAGGAGGAAGGCAGTATGCGCCCCTTTACGCTTGCGCGGCTGTCTTTACGCTTTTAATCTTTGCGCTTGCGCCTCTGATTTTACGTCCACAGAAATATCACGTTGCGGGCGACCGATGGTCGCCCCTACATTGAGAACTGATGCTTCTGCGCAGATTTGAAAGCTGCGGCAAACCAAAGCAATAAACCCTAACCCAAATGAATTGAATCCCCAACACCTTCCCCAATACCTATTGAATCCCCAACACCTTCCCCAATACCTATTGAATCCCCCATACCTAATATATATAGAAAATATATAGAGAGAAAACATAAAACAATAGCCAAACAGCCCCCCCAAAAGAGAACTAAGGAAAGAATAATGGGGGCAAAGTTCCCAGCATATGCCCCAACAAGAAAAAAACACAACCAAAGCACATAACCAAACAAGGAGTCATAATGAAACATAGTAAAAACCCGCTGCGACGTATGGGACGACTGGAATGGCGCGACTGGCTGAAATGGTTTCTGCTGGCGGTCGCTGTCATCGTTGTGTATAAGTCCTTCGATCGGGTGTCCGATATATTCAAGGTCTTTGGCAGCTTCTGGAAAATACTTACCCCCTTTATCATAGCCTTCTGCATCGCCTATTTCCTCGGCAAGCCGGCGGCGTGGCTGGAGAAGCTGTTCAAAAGACAGACAAAACCCGCCTTTGTTGCTAAATGCGCGCGTGGCTTTTCCATCACCATCGTATATATATTCTTCATCGGGCTGCTGACACTGATTGGCAATGCCATTATCCCCTCGCTTATTTCGGGAATCACCAGCCTGTTTGCCAACTACCGCACCTACTTCGACCGGGCGGAGCAGCTTATCAATGACCTGACTGCCAAGTATCCTACGCTGGCAAGCATCGACCTTGGCTCGAAAGCACTGCAGATGGCAGAGGACTTTATCTCCGGTCTGGACGTGGACACCATCATCGGCTATCTGGAATCGGTCATCAGCGTGGGCAGCACCCTCTCCAGTATACTGGTGGGCGTGTTCATCTCGGTGTATATGCTCATCGAGCGTGACCACCTCAAGGCAGTCATCAAGCGTTTCCTCTCCCTCGTTTTCAGAGAGAATACCGTTTCTTTCATCGTGCGCTACACCAGAAGCGCGGACGATGTGGTGTTCCGTTATTTCTACACCCAGTTCCTCGACTGCGTCATCGTCAGCATAATGTCCACCATTGCACTGGCAATCCTCGGCGCACCCAGCCCTGTGCTGCTGGGCTTCTGCTTCGGTATGTTCAACATGATCCCCTACTTCGGTCCCATCGTGGCGGGTGTGGGCGTCGTGTTTGTAATCCTGATGTCCAGAGATTTCTCCACCGCCCTGTGGGCAACCATCATTCTGCTCGGTCTGCAGCAGCTTGATGCCAACCTTATCAATCCGCGTATCCTCGGCGAATCGCTGGACATGAGCCCCTTCTGGGTCATCTTCGCCGTAACAGTGGGCGGCGGTCTGTTCGGCTTCGGCGGTATGCTGCTCAGCGTGCCCGCACTGGCAGTGCTGCGTATGCTCTACCGCGAGCTACTCATCTGGCGCAAGAACCAAAGGCGCACTCCCGCAGCCGAAAATCAGCAAACCTGACCGTTGTTCTCAAAAGTGAACAACAGGTGAAATTATAGTTAACAATAGCATTTTGCTATTGAAATTTCCCCGCAAATGCAGTATGCTGACCCTGTAAAGGAAATTACTGTCCACCCGCGCAAGGCACTGTCTATCCGCACACACCTTGCAGATGGCAGGCAAGTGTGCGGAAATCAGCGGAATATACGGGCATCTACATCAGTTGCCGTTATGAATACGCAGGAATATATGTAATGTTACGGAAGTTAATGAAAGGAGCGCAGAAAACGCATGGCAAGCTTTAACAGCGGCGTTTATGGCGGAGGCAGCTACCAGTTCGAATCCTCCCACGGCGGAACGGGCGAGCGCAAGGGCATACCCGGCGAGATAATGTTTGACGACAGAGAATACGACGAGCAGCCCAGACAGCGTTCCAACGTACCGCTGCGCCGGATAGGCGAGCAGCCTCAGCGTCCTCAGAGAGGCGGCCCCATTCCCACCCCGCGTCAGCGGCAGGAGGATCGGCCCGAGCCCTTTGACGATTACCGCCCCGGCACAATGCGGGCGGCAACCCGCGGCACACGCAGGGAAGATCTGGAGGGTGTGCGGCAGGCGCGTCAGATACCTCGCGATGAATTTGAGGACGATTTTGAAGACCAGCTCGGCGACTTTGACGATGATTTTGATGAGCCGCGTATGCCTCATTACGGAGGCGGCGCGCCCTACGGTCGCCGTCCCGAGCCGCCCCGTCCCGGCGGACGGCTGAGCTACAGCCGCTATGACGACGACTACACCGACAGCGATTTCGAGGCGGAGTATTCCGGTCTGAGAGGCATCGGCTCCTCCCAGCGCCGACCTGCTGCGGGCGGTGCCGCACCGCAGGGCGCAAGACGTATGCGCGACGAGTTTGACTACGACGAGGGTGCTGACTACGACGATTACTACGGTCAGCCCACCATGCGTGACAAGGGCTTTGACGGCGGCGGAGTTCCCCGCATCTTCGCCCGATATTTCGACCAGCAGGACAGCTATGAGGAAGAGCGGCGCCGCAACGGCGAGCCGGTGCATAAGCCCAAGGAGCGCAACCGCAAGAACCGCAACTCCAGCATAGCCGAGTACCGCAGGAAGAAGGCCTACACCGCGGCGGCCATCGTACTCAGCACCGTTGCGCTGGCGGCAGGCATCATCACCTACCTGTCGGTGTTCCGCACATCGTCCCCCCTCAACGTGGCAACCTCCCTCACCTCCATGACCAACTCGGTTTCCACCAGCCTGCTCAAGACCACCGTTGACGGCACGCTGGCACGCAAGAGCATCGACGTGCAGTTTGACGGTCACTCCGGCACGATGAATCTGGGCGACTGCGAGTTCCAGTATTCCACCGACGAAAACGGCACAGAGGAATACATCGTTGTGGGTCAGGACGTATCCGGCAGCGACATCAAGGAAAAATACGTCACCATGGGCACAGTGAAGTTCAACGAAACCAAGGTGCGTGAATTCCTCTACGAACTGGTCGGCAGCAACGGCGTGCGCATGGTTGAGCCCTCCTTTGACGTAAAGATCGTACAGGACATGGACACCAAGCTGTACACCGGCACGCTGAACATCAAGGCAGGCACCGACGGCTTCGGCATCGACTACGAAACCTTCATCAGCAAGCTGACTGCCAAGATTGCGCAGGACGACTACACCCCCATTGACAACGTGCTGACCACCACTGTGGCACCGCCCGTTGACATAGAAAAGATTTACACGCAGGTACACAAGGAGGTTGCGGACGCATATTCCGTAACCGACGGCGCGGGCAACGTGAGCTATGTTGCCGACGTTATCGGCGTGGACTTTGACAAGAGCGCGGCTGCCGCCAAGATAAGCGCAGGCGGCAACGAATGGAACATAAATCTTGCGCTGACACTGCCCAAGCTGACGCTGAAGGCACTGCGCGCAGAGACCTTCCCCGACCTGCTTTCCTCCTACTCCTCCGAGTTCAACGCAGGCAACAAGGCACGTTCCAGTAATGTTGCGCTGTCCGGCGACTACATCAACGGCACCATTCTGCAGCCCGGCGAGGTATTCTCCTTCAACGATGTTGTCGGCGAGAGAACACCGGGACGCGGCTTCAGCAAGGCGACGGTTTACTCCTCCGAGGGTACTGACGAGGACTACGGCGGCGGCATCTGCCAGACCAGCTCCACGCTGTTCTACGCAGCGATGAAGGCCAATCTGGAAAAGGTGGAGCGCACCAACCATATGTACACCGTATCCTACCTCTTTGATAAGGGCAAGCAGGTATTCGGCAACGACGCGACCGTCAACTGGGGCTACACCGACATGAAGTTTGCCAACAACAAGGAATACCCCATCAAGATTGAGGTCATCGTCAAGAGCGGTGTCATCACCTGCAACATCTGGGGCACCTGGGACGGCTACACAGCGGAATACCGTTATGTAGAGAAGGACACCGAGTACTACCAGACTATCTACCGCAAGTATTCTGATGGCAAGAAGAATCAGGCGGGTCAGCTTGGACGCACCATCTGGACATACCGCGTGGTATTCTACGAGGGTGAAGAGGTCAAGCGTTACCGTGAATTCGAGAGCGTATACCGCCCGCTGAGCAACATCAAGTATGTTACTCCCGGACAGCTCCCTGCCGGCTGCGAATACGACGTTGCATATTAAGCAGCGCACGGACAACACTGAAAAATGAAAACACGCCCGCACCTGAATCCGGTGCGGGCGTGTTTTGTTTGCGGGAGAGCCTTGTGCGCCCACCCGCCAAAACAGAAAAGTTTTACTCGATTTTTTATTAAAAAATCGCGGGGTGCAGGGGCGGCGCCCCTGCAAAACCTAACCTCACGCATCCAACCCCATAAGACCGCCCCTCGCGCCCGTAAAACAACAGTAAGGTGCGCCAAAAGATGAGGGCTGCACCCAATCAAAGTCGAGCAAATAAGGGCGCGACGGTACAGCGTAGCAATTCTATATTCGCCGCTAGGCGAATATAGAGAGCGGGCGATTTGCAAAAACCTTGTGCGGGGTTTGCACATAGGACTTACTTGTGTTCAAGCGGTTAGTTGCTTAGGCTTGAGTGCCCACCCGCCCGCCCTCTTACGCTTGCGCCTCTAGTTTTACGCTTTGGAACCGCACGCTTCTGCGTTTGTGGGAAATGGCTGTTGCATGAGGGTAAGGGAGGGTGCGTAAAATATGCTGGGGTGCGTAACCAAACAGAGCAGGCGACTGGTGCTCGCCCTTACAGGGGGAGCGTTACGTTTCTGTCGCAAATCAACCATTGGCTCTTTAAATTAATTGCCCCTAGATTAACTGCCTTGCTTGCTGTTGTATGTTCTAATTCTTTTTCTTTGTTCTAATATGGTCAGAAATCGCCGGAGATTATCATACTATATGTTATATGCCTGTGCTAATTTCCTCTGCGTAGGTATAATTTCTGTCTGATCGGGGCTTTACCCTCTAATATAGTCGGGAAATCCAGTCGGAAATGAAGCATAGTAAATAGCGGGAATGTGATGTGTTCGCTGTAGGGGCGACCATTGGTCGCCCGCCCTGTGTGTTTTTCGGGAGCATTGGGTAGGCGCACAGGCGTCAAGGCGTCAAGCGTAATGACATTCGCAAAAAGGTAAAGGGGCGGGTGGGTGGGCGCATAAGCCTGAGCAACTAACCGCTTGCACACAAGCAAGACATATGCGGAAACCTCTGCACAAGGTTTTTGGAGAACACCCGCTGCAAGATTTGCCTGGGGCAAATCTTGACGGAGCTACGCTGGTACCGTTGCGCCCTTATTTGCTCGGACTTGGTTTGGGTGTAAACCTCTACTTTTTGCGCACCTTACTGTTGTTTCTGCGGGCGCGAGGGTAGGTTTATTCGCAGGGGCTCTGCCCCTGCACCCCGCAACTTTTTAAAAAAAGTTGATTAAAACTTTTCTGTTTTTGGCTTTTTCAGTTTATCAATGACTGCACATCAATCTCGCCTATCGCTCTCACCGGCGCAGGCTCACCCTCACGTTCCCCAAATACCAACTCATACCACACCAGGTCATGCCAGACCCCTCGCTTGAATCCCGTCCTCTCAAATTTCCCCACAAACCTGAATCCCCATGCCTCATGGAACGCTACACTCGCTTCGTTCGGCAGCGATATTGCCGCATATGCCGTCTTGACTCCCTGCATCTTTACCATCTCCAGCAGCGGTCTGTACAGCGCAGACCCTATGCCCTGTCCGATGCAGTCCCGCCGCACATACACCGACACCTCTGCGTCCCACCCAAAGGCGGCTCTCGTGCGGAATTCGTGGGCGTAGGCGTACCCTATCAGCTCACCCTCCCGCTGGCACACAAGATACGGATACTTGCTGCCAAACTCCTCTATCCGGCGGGCAAACTCCTCCACAGACGGCACCTCGTACTCAAACGTCACGCCTGTGTCGGTAACATACGGCGCATAAATCTGCACCAGCTCTGCTGCGTCAGCAGTGGTGGCAAAGCGGATTTTCTGATTACTCATTTGTTTTCCTCTTCTTATTAAGTATGGGGTGCATTAGGCAAACCAATGCACCCCATACTGTTTATTATCATTCTATATTACTCTCTGTACATGAAAAAGCCTTATTCCTCATCGGAGGTATCTTCCGTTTCGGCGGTGTCCTCCTCTTCAGGGATTTCATCAGCCGCGGCTTCCGCGTCCTCTGCCGCCTCGGCAGCCTCCTCCGCGCTCAGTTCCAGCTTCTCCGCCTCTTCCTCGTCATGCTTCAGGCGAGCGATAGCAACCACCTTTTCGCCCTCCTTCAGCCTCATCACACGCACGCCCTTGGAGGGTCTTGCGTACTCGCTTATCTCCGCAACGGCGATGCGTATGATTATGCCTGCATCGTTGATGAGGATAACATCATCGTCCTCGTCCACCACGCGGATTGCGACCACGTCACCCGCACTGCTGCGGTAGTTGATGATGCCCTTGCCGCCTCTGGACTGCATTCTGTAGTTGTCTATCTGCGACAGTCTGCCGTAGCCGTGTTCGCTGACGGTAAGCACTCTCGCGCCCTCACGCAGCACCGACATTCCGACAACGCTGTCGTCCTCTGCCAGCCTGATGCAGCGCACACCGGCAGCCGTTCTGCCCATGACGCGCACGTCGCTCTCGTCAAAGCGGATAGCCATACCCTTGCGGGTTGCCACCAGAAGCTGCTTTGTGCCGTCGGTCAGGCGGGTCCATGCCAGCTCATCGCCATCACGCAGGGTCAGTGCGATAACGCCTCTCTTGCGGCAGTTGTCAAAGTCACTGAGCTGTGTTCTCTTGATAATACCGCCGGTTGTGACCATGCACAGGTACATTTCCTTCTCGTACTCACGCTCCACGCGGATAAAGCCGGTGACACGCTCCTCCGGCATCAGCGGTAGGATATTGACGATATTCGTACCCTTGGAGGCTCTTGAGCCCTCGGGAATTTCGTAGCCTTTCAGGCGATAGACACGTCCGAGGTTGGTAAAGAACAGCACCCAGTCGTGGGTATTGCAGATGAACATCTCGATGGGCACATCTTCCTCACGGTTCTGCATACCCTTGATGCCCTTGCCGCCGCGGTGCTGTGCCTGATAGATGTCGGGCTTCTGACGCTTGACGTAGCCGAACTTGGTCAGCGTCATGACGCAGTCCTCCTCGGCAATGAGGTCCTCCACGTCCACCTCGCCGGAAACGATCTCGATTGCGGTACGGCGGGGGTCGGAATATTTCTTGGCGATAACCGACAGCTCATCGCGGACGATGCCCTTTCTTCTGGACTCATTGGCGATGATGTCCTCATAGTCGGCAATCTTCAGGCGGATTTCCGCCATTTCGTTGAGTATCTTGTCTTTTTCCAGATGGGAGAGCTGACCGAGGCGCATCTGCACGATGGCGGTAGCCTGAATATCGTCCAGTTCAAAGCGTTCCATCAGTCGCTGCTTGGCATCGGGGATACCGTCGGAGGCACGGATTATGGCGATGACCTCGTCGATATTATCCTGCGCGATAACCAGACCCTTGAGGATATGCTCGCGCTCCTTTGCCTTGCGCAGGTCGTACTGGGTGCGGCGCATGACCACCTCGAGCTGATGGTCAACGTAGTATTCCAGCATCTGCTTGAGAGTAAGAGTGCGTGGCACACCGTCCACAACGGCGATATGTATCGCGCCGAAGGTGCTTTGCATAGCGGTGTACTTATAGAGGTTATTCAGCACCACGTTGGGGGCTGCGTCACGCTTGACGTCGATGGTGATGCGCATACCCTCGCGGTCGGAGTGGTCCTCGATATTGGATATACCCTCCAGACGCTTCTCACGCACCATATCGGCGATATTCTCGATAAGCTTTGCCTTATTGACCTGATAGGGCAGTTCGGTAACGACTATCTGGAAACGACCGTTCTTCATTTCCACTATCTCCGCCTTGGCACGGACGTAGATCTTGCCGCGACCAGTGCCATATGCAGCGCGTATACCGGAAAGACCCATAATAATGCCGCCGGTGGGGAAGTCGGGGCCTTTGATGAACTGCATCAGTTCATCCATTGTGGCATCGGGATTCTCCAGCAGATAGCACACCGCCTCCGACACCTCTCCCAGATTATGGGGGGCGATATTGGAGGCCATACCGACAGCGATACCGCAGGTACCGTTGACCAGCAGGTTGGGATAGCGGGAGGGGAGAACGGTAGGTTCTTCTCTCTCGTTATCGAAGTTGGGCATAAAATCGACAGTTTCCTTGTCGATGTCGGTAAGCATTTCCTCCGCAATGCGGCTGAGGCGGGATTCGGTATAACGGTATGCAGCGGGCGGGTCACCGTCCACCGAGCCGAAGTTGCCGTGTCCGTCGATAAGCATTGCACGCATGGAGAAGCTCTGTGCAAGGCGCACCATGGCATCATAAACCGAGGCATCACCGTGGGGGTGATACCTACCCAGCACGTTACCTACCGTGGTAGCGCACTTCTTATGGGGCTTATCGGGGGTAATGCCATCCTCATACATAGCGTAGAGGATACGGCGATGAACCGGCTTCAGACCGTCACGCACATCGGGCAGAGCGCGCGCCACCAATACCGACATGGAATAGTCGATATAGGCATTTTTCATCTCGTCGATAATATCTATCTCAAGGAGCTGTCCTCCAAGAGACAGGGAGGTGTTTTTCTCGTCCATTGAAATACTCCGTTATCTAAAGTATTTTGGTGTCAGTGGGTTTCTTTTCGGTCAAGTAAAGGACTATATCATTTCTGTCAGGCTGACACAATGAATCAACCTACACAGAAGTGGTTTAACAATGTAAAATGGGGGGAAGTAACTGGAGTGGGGCTTGCTGCTTTTCTCAGATCAACAGCTATCTTCCACAGGTGACACAAGCGTAAATGACTACCCTGTAGGGGCGACCATTGGTCGCCCGCATTGTATAGTTGCGCACACTGCCACATCTTTGCAAACCGCTTATTCCTAGGTCAACAGCCATGTTCCGCAGGCGCACAAGCATAAATGACTACCCTGTAAGGGCGACCATTGGTCGCACGCACTGCGGTGTTTCACACACTGCCACATCTCCGCAAACCGCTTTCTCCTAGGACAACAGCCATGTTCCGCAGGCGCACAAGCGTAAAGGTCTTAAAGCGTAAAGACAGTGGCGCAAGCGTAAAGGGGCGGGCGGGTGGGCGCTCAAACCTAAGCAACTAACCGCTTGCACACAAGTAAGACATATGCACAAAACCCTGCGCAGGGTTTCTGCAAATCGCCCGCTCTCTTTATTCGCTTAGCAGCGAATAAAGAATTGCTGCATTGGTACCGTCGCGCCCTTATTTGCTCGGACTTGGTTGGGTGCAGCCCTCTTCTTTTGGCGCACCTTACTGTTGTTTCTACGGGCGCGAGGTGGGTTTTGTTTTAGTTGGGTGCGTGTGGTTAGCTTCTTTTGTGGGGCTCTGCCCCACGCCCCGCGACTTTTTAAAAAAAGTCGATTAAAACTTTTCTGTTTTATTTTTTTCTTTTTACAGCTTTTTGCCCAGGTCTTTCTTCTTCAGTCCGTTGGCTTTTGCCATCTGATGCCAGCCCATGTGTGCACCCATCTTGTAAAAAATTCGGGAACTAAATGTATCACCCATCGTCCCTGTCACCAGATGCTTGTACGCCGCACTGGACGTAAACCCGTTCATTATCTCCGCCGCCAGATGTACCATCGCATCGTGCGGTCCCTTCTTCGGGCCTGCCCCGTCAGGTACCTTCTTCATCACCGGATAAGCAAGACCGCCGCCGCCGCCTATCGCAACACCGCGTCCCCAGCGCAAGCCGCTTTTCAGTGCCCATACGTTCAGCATATCCAGCGCAATATTGCACTGCCTGCCCTCCGGGAATCCGCAGTTGCATATGCCGTAGACAATGTTATCCTTGCTGCCACGCTCGGTAAACTCCCGCTCAAGCTGCTCCAGACAGCGTAGCATATGGGAGGGTATTGCGTCCACATACAGCGGGAAAGCAAACACCAGCGCGTCACACGCCATTATCGATGCAACGTCCGACTGTGTCAGCTCGTTGCGGTTCATGCGGAAGTTTATGCAGCTTCCATCGTTGGGAAAGCACCGCTCCAGCATTCCCAGCAGCTCCTCCGAGGCACTGTCCTTTGCCTTGGGGCTGCCGCATATCAGCGCAATTTTCACAGCCGCACCTCCCTCAGCGATTGCTCGTCAGGGAAAAACGCAGGCTCGAGATAATCGGCATCATAGTTGAGTGCATTTGCCCGCACCAGCCGCCGCGCAATAACCCGCTCGTCCTCGGTAACTCTGCCATAGAAGATGGGGCGCAGCTTTATCTTGTTGTCATATCTGCGCTTGTGGTGGGTTTCGCCCTTTCTGCGGACGAAGTAGGGGTGCAGATACCCCAGTGCCCTGTCCAGCACATTCTTGACAAAGGGGGAATACCCGCCGTAAACCGGGCGGCTGACGAGCAATATCTGCTCTGCCTGAGAGAACAGCCTGCCCATTTCGCAGTAGTCGTCACGGATAACGCACTCGCCGGGCATCTTCACCCAGCAGCCGAAGCAGCCTATGCAATTCTTGATCGCACCGCCGTCATCGGCAATGATACGCACATCGGGCTGCTGCTCCAGCTTTTCCCCAAGCAGCTCCTTCAGCCGCTCAGAGGGCACATCGCTGATTATAATTTTCATTTTTTCTTTTTCCTTTTTCTCTTACTCCACAGTTATTTCTCACTCCGCAGCTATTGCCAAAGCCGCAATCGGTTACATTTCACCATTCAATCTGTAACGCAAAGTAATATTTTCTACTGTTTATCCTCTCTGTGCAGAATTTTCTGCCTGTTTTTCGGCATTATCGGCAGCAGGGGGGATATTCTGCGCAGGCGTGGTGCCGGTATTCTGTTTACGCTTATCCACGCACCGCACCAGCCACTGCGCGATTTTCGCAGCCAGCCGCTGATTTACGGCATTGCGCACAGGCATTATCATGGTACTGCACCTCCGGTTTTGTTTGTGATTTGGGTATTGATTTGGTTTACCCTGTATTTTGTTTTGCTCTGTTTTTTATCTCGCATTACGGCAGTTTGTTCAGGTAGGTAAGCGGCGGGAGCAAGCCCTCGCCCTACGGTGTCGGACAAAAGATGCCGTCTGCTGACACAGTCTGCCAAAAAAGGAAATAAACCCTTTGCACAACATGGTTACAAGATAGCTGCAAGAAATTCATACGCATAAATTTCGCACAAACAATGACAATAGCTGTAGGGCGGGGGCTTGCTCCCGCCGAAAAACGCTTTCGATTTTGCAACCATGTTATCTCCGTGGTGCAAAAAATCCGGTAAACAGCCATCTTCCACATATGCAGAAGCGTCAGTCCTCAACGTAGGGGCGACCATCGGTCGCCCGCTCTGCGGTGTTTCTGCGGACGTAAAGACAGAGGCGCAAGCCTAAAGGGCACAAACTTCCCTTTTCTTCAGGCAAAAGCCTTCTTCCATTTGTGGCAGAAGCGTGCTGCAAGAAATTCATACGCATAAATTTCGCACAAACAATGACAATAGCTGTAGGGCGGGGGCTTGCTCCCGCCGAAAAACGCTTTCGATTTTGCAACCATGTTATCTCCGTGGTGCAAAAAATCCGGTAAAAAGCCATCTTCCACATATGCAGAAGCGTCAGTCCTCAACGTAGGGGCGACCATCGGTCGCCCGCACTGCGGTGTTTCTGCGGACGTAAAGACAGAGGCACAAGCCTAAAGGGCACAAACTTCCCTTTTCTTCAGGCAACAACCATCTTCCACAGGCGCAGAAGCGTCAGGTTCTCAAGCGTAAAAACAGCCGCGCAAGCGTCAAAGGGGAGGGCGGGTGCAACCTACAGGGGAGGGCGGGTGGGTATAAAAACCTAAGCAACCAACCGCTTGAACACAAGTAAGACATTTGCGCAAACCCCACGCAGGGCTTCATCAAACCGCCCGCTGCAAGATTTGCCTGGGGCAAATCTTGACGGAGCTGCGCTGGTACCGTCGCGCCCGTTTATTGCTCGGACTTGGTTTGGGTACAGACTTTTTTCTTTTGCGCACCTTACTGCTCTTTTGCGGGCGCGAGGTATGCTTTTGTTTTGGTTGGGTGCGTATGGTTAGCTTTTTGTGGGGCGCTGCCCCACGCCCCGCAATTTTTCGAGAAAAATTGAGTAAAGCTTTTCTTCTTTATATATCCAGATTTCGGACGAATCGGGCGTTCTTCTCAATGAACTCGCGCCGTGGCTCTACCTTGTCACCCATCAGTATCGAGAATATCTCGTCCGCTGCCCTCGCGTCTTCCAGCGTAACCTTGTACATCACCCTCGTCGCAGGATTCATCGTGGTGTCCCACAGCTGTTCGCCGTCCATCTCACCAAGACCCTTGTATCTCTGAATATCATCAGGTGCGCCTCGGCGGGCTATCACCGTATCACGCTGCTCGTCACTGTATGCGTAATAGTACATATCACGCTTGGTGATTCTGTACTTCGGTGCGTCAGGCTCGTTCTTGTTCTCCTGCACCTTTGCGCCCTCGCCCAGCTCCTCAAGCAGTGCGTCACGCTCTGCCTCGTCGCTTGCGGTCAGTTCCATCTTCTTGTACGCCAGACGGTACAGCGGCGGCTGCGCAAGGCAGATATTGCCGTTGTCAATCAGCGGACGCATAAAGCGGAAGAAGAATGTCAGCAGCAGTGTGCGGATATGCGATCCGTCCACGTCAGCATCGGCCATGATTATGACCTTGTGATAACGCAGGCGGGATATATCAAACTCGTCACCGATGCCGCAGCCCAGTGCGGTCACGACAGGCATCAGCTTCTCGTTGCCGTACACCTTGTCAAGGCGTGCCTTCTCTACGTTGAGCATCTTGCCCCACAGGGGGAGGATTGCCTGGAAGTGTCTGTCTCTGCCGTCCTTGGCAGAGCCGCCTGCCGAGTCACCCTCAACGATGAAGATTTCAGCCACAGAGGGGTCACGGTCGGTGCAGTCTGCCAGCTTGCCGGGCAGGCTTGCGTTGTCCATCGCGGACTTTCTGCGTGTGGCATCTCTTGCCTTTCTTGCGGCTTCTCTTGCTCTTGCGGCTTCCAGTGCCTTATTGAAGATAGCCTTCGCGACGGTGGGATTCTCCTCGAGGAAGACACGCAGCTTTTCGGAAACGATGCTGTCCACCATGGCGCGCACCTCGGTGTTGCCCAGCTTTGCCTTGGTCTGGCCCTCAAACTGCGCTTCCTTTACGCGGACGCTGATGATAACCGTCAGACCCTCGCGCACGTCATCGCCCGAAAGGTTTTTGTCGGAATCCTTGAGGATACCGAAGCGGCGGGCGTAGTCGTTCATCACTCTGGTGATGGCACGCTTGAAGCCTTCCTCATGGGTACCGCCGTCGCCTGTGCGGATATTGTTGGCAAAGGAGAGCATCAGCTCGGAATACTCCACATTGTACTGCATGGCGATTTCCACCGAAACAGTATCGTCGGCATTTACGCCCGACATCTGTATAACATTATCGTGGACGCACTCCACCTGTTTCTTCTCGTGGATATACTCAACAAAACTGCTGATACCGCCCTCGTAGCAGTAATTTTCCTGCACGATATTTTCCGGGTCACGCTCATCGCGCAGCTCGATATGCAGACCGGCATTGAGGAAGCTCTGCTCTCTCAACCGCTCCTGCAGTGTTTCGAACTCATAGACGGTAGTTTCGGAGAATATCTCTCCGTCTGCCTTAAAGCGGACGGTCGTACCGGTAGCGGTGGTATCGCCGATTATGGTGAGATTCTGGGTTTTATTACCCCGCTCGAAGCTCATCTGATAGACATGGCTGCCGTCGCACACCTGCACCTCCAGCCATTCGGAGAGGGCATTAACGACCGACGCACCGACGCCATGCAGACCGCCGGAAACCTTATAACCGCCGCCGCCGAACTTACCGCCGGCATGGAGGATAGTAAATACCACCTCGAGGGCAGGCAGACCGGTTTTCTGCTGGATACCGACAGGTATACCTCGACCGTTATCTGAAACACGGATAACATTATCCGGCTCGATAGCCACATCAATTTTAGTGCAATAACCGGCCAGTGCCTCGTCTATGGAGTTATCCACAATCTCATAGACAAGGTGGTGCAGACCTCTCGGGCCGGTAGAGCCAATATACATACCGGGGCGTTTACGGACGGCCTCAAGACCCTCCAGCACCTGTATTTGTGTTTCGTCGTAAGCCTGCTCAGTATGAGCGTTGAGGACGATATTGGATTCGTTATCCATTTGGTAAACCTCCGGTTATAACTAACTTATGTATTACTGTGAGTATCTTATTTTAGCTTTATCTTTGACTGGTTATATAATTATTCTTGATCTGAGGGTACGCGGGGCATACTGGGAGAGGTACACTCTCTCGTTATCCCCATTTGCCGTCACTACAAAGCTGACGGGAATATCATAGGCGGTAGATTCCACCGCATCACACCGCTGGACGCGGTTAAGGAACTCCTTGGTATGCTTTGACGTGGTGGTATTATCCATATCGAAGATGCCGATAATATCATCACAATGCAGCACAGTGCCGCCGCCGATATTGAGGTACAGTGGTTTCATATGTCAGGTCTCCGTTTTGGTTGGGTGATGGGGGGGATACCGCCTTATTTTGGTTGGCAGTCATATTCCACAGGCGGCAGAAACGTCAGGAGGGCGCACCGAACACGCTTTTGCTTCTGTCATCGTTCGCATATTGTTTTTGGAAGCGTACCCTGTAGGGGCGACCATTGGTCGCCCGCTCTGTTATGTTTCTGCGGACGTAAGGACAGATGCGCAAGCATTAAGGGGACGGGCGGCCAATGGCCGCCCCTACGGCTCGCCGTCAGACAAGCGAAATGGGGCGCAAACACCCATATCTGGGGGTCTGTCGCAACTTACAAACTCTCGCAGAAGCGTCAATTCTCAACGTAGGGGCGACCATTGGTCGCCCGCACTGCGGTGTTTCTGCGGACGTAAAGACAGAGGCGCAAGCCTAAAGGGCACAAACTTCCCTTTTCTTCAGGCAAAAGCATTCTTCCATTTGTGGCAGAAGCGTGCTGCAAGGAATTCATACGCATAAATTTCGCACAAACAATGACAATAGCTGTAGGGCGGGGGCTTGCTCCCGCCGAAAAACGCTTTCGATTTTGCAACCATG
>SVPT01000055.1 GCA_015065695.1 Oscillospiraceae bacterium
CGTTTGATTTTGCAAATTTAGCCGGTGATTTTTTCTTCCTGATCGGTGGGGGCACCGGAGATACGGTGAATATCTGCGCCCACACCGGCAAGCTTGCCCACGATGTCCTCGTAGCCGCGCTCGATGTAATGGATATCTTCCACTTCGGTAACGCCGTCAGCCATCAGTGCGGCAATGACCATTGCGGCACCCGCACGAAGGTCGGTGGCTCTGACCGGCGCGCCCTTGAGGGTGGGCACACCCTGGAATACTGCAACCTTGCCGTCCACAGAGACCTCCGCGCCCATCTTGCGCAGCTCGTCCACATACTGGAAGCGGTTATCCCACACGCCCTCGGTGACAACGCTGGTACCGTCCGCCACGGAAAGCAGCACCGCAAGCTGGGGCTGCATATCGGTGGGCAGACCGGGGTGGGGCATGGTCTTCATGTTGCAGCGGCGGATGGGACGCTCTCTGCGCACACGCACAGAATCGTCGCCCTCGATGACCTCTGCACCCATCTCCACCAGCTTGGCTGTAATGGACTGCAGATGCTTGGGGGTAACATTGGTGATAAGCACATCACCGCCAGAGGCAGCGGCGGCGGCCATGTAGGTGCCCGCCTCAATCTGGTCGGGGATTATGGAATAGGTTGCGCCGTGAAGCTGCTCCACGCCGTACACCTTGATGACGTTGGTGCCCGCGCCGCGCACGTCCGCGCCGAGGGAGTTGAGGAAGTTGGCAAGGTCAACGATATGGGGCTCACGAGCGGCATTCTCTATGACGGTGACGCCCTTTGCCTTGACCGCGGCAAGCATGATGTTGATGGTTGCACCCACCGACACCACATCCAGATAGATATTACTGCCGGCGAGGTTGTCGGTCTCGAGGCATATCATGCCGTTTTCCACTGTAGCGGTCGCGCCCAGTGCCTCAAAGCCCTTGAGGTGCTGGTCAATGGGACGCACGCCGAAGTAGCAGCCGCCGGGCATAGGTACCTTGGCGCGGTTGAAGCGGCCAAGCAGCGCACCGAGCAGATAATAGGAGGCGCGCATACTCTTGACTATATCGTACTCCGCGACAGAGGTATTGATGCCGCGGGGGTCAATCTCTACGGTGTTTTTGTTTATGCGGGTAACCTTTGCACCCATCTCCACCAGTATGCGGGAGATTACGCTTACATCGCTTATGTTTGGCAGATTCTCCAATCGGCATACATCACCGGCAAGTATGGTTGCCGGAATGATTGCTACTGCGGCATTTTTTGCGCCGCCTATGCTTATCTCTCCAAAAAGGCGGTTACCGCCCCTGATTTGAAATTTATCCAATTGAGGTTACCCTCCGTTTGTTATTTTATGGCGCAATTACGCGTAATTATTATAACACACCCACACAAAAAATAAAGCGATTTTGCCATTTACATTGCTTTATGGCAATGTTTTACACTTCGTTCAAACTTATTTACAATTTATTAAAACAGGTTAATTTGCAGTTCACATATTGGTGAAATTGTGCTGTGCAGAATGTACAACTATGCGCCGCTAATTTTGTCGCAGAACCTTGTTGATGGCGTTAAGCACCCTCTTTTTGTCGCCGCTCCACAAGGGGGCGAGCAGGTAACGCTTGTCGCCGTCACCGGTCAGGCGGTGGATTACCATATCCGGCGGGATAAGGGGCAGCAGTCCGGCAAGCAGGCTGCAGTATTCATCAAGCTCCATCACCCGCACCTCGCCACGACGGTATTGCTCCGCCATGGGTGTGCCCTCCAGAATATGGAGAAGCTGCAGCTTGATGCCCTTTGCGCCGCTCTGTGCCGCATAGCGCACCGTTGCCGCCATGTCCTCCCTGCTTTCGCCCGGCAGACCGAGTATGACGTGGACGATGGTTTCCAGCCCTGCCGCATTCAGCCGCTCCATTGCGCTGTCGAAGCAGGGCAGCTCCCAGCAGCGGTTGATGGCGGCGGCGGTGCGGGGGTGTATGGTCTGCAGACCCAGCTCCACCCACACCGGCTTGATTTCATTGAGCCTTTTCAGCAAGGCGATAACCTCATCGTCGAGGCAGTCGGGGCGGGTGGCAATGTCCAGCACCGCCACATCAGGCTGCTCGATGGTTTCCGTAAACAGCCGCTCCAGATAGTCTATCGGCGCGTAGGTGTTGGTGTAGCTCTGGAAATAGGCGATGAAGCGCTGCGCCTTGGTCTTGGCTCTGATGCGCTCCTTTGCCTCGGCAAGCTGACGGGCGACGGAGGCGGTGCGCTGCTGGGCAAACGACCCGCTGCCCTCCAGACAGAAGGTGCAGCCTCCTGTGCCGACAGTGCCGTCCCTGTTGGGGCAGGTCATTCCTCCGTCCAGCGCAAGGCGGTACAGCTTTTCGCCAAAACGCTCCCTGAGATAGCGGTCAAGGGTCAGGTACTCCATGACTGACCTCCTGTTGTTAATTTACAAAAAGCGAAAGCAGGCGCGGCGCAAGAGTACCGTGCCTGCTGCTTTATCGAATTAGGCTTATTGAGTTGCCCGGGCACTATGCCTCCGAGCCGAGGCTGACCACTACGTCAACCATAGAGCCGCGCTTCATGCGTGAGCCGACCGATGCGCCGGTGATGGAAATGATGCAGCCCTGCGGCACGCTGTCGCTGTACTGCTCGGTCTGATTGCCGAGGACAAGACCCTCTGCGGTGAGTGCTTCGTCCGCTTCGGCAATGGTTTTGCCTACGATGTTGGGAATGACGCACATTTCCGAGCCGAGGCTGACAGTGATGGCGATGGGGGTACCCATCTGCACCTCCTCGTTGGGGGCAATGCTCTGCTTCATTATCTCGCCCACATCGTAGTCGTCGGAGTAGCTCTCCCCTACCTCGATGAGGTCGAACATCATGTAGTCGGGGCTGTTCTTTGCTTCATTCCAAGGCAACCCGCGCAGGTCGGGCACGACGTACATATCGGCTTCCAGAGCGACCTCCGCACTGCTGACAAGACCGCTGTCGATAATTGTGGGCGGCTTCTGTCCGTCCTTATTGAGCAGGGGGCGCACATTGATAAATACGATGACGGCGATGATGCCCAGCACGATGATGCCGAGGCAGGTGGTCAGCAGCCAATACTGGAACTGGGAGAGATTCTTATACCATGCGCTGTCGTCGTTGATTGCGTCCTTTACCCGGTCGATGGCACTCTTCTGCCTGGGAGCGGGGCGCGGACGGGGCTCTCTGCGGGCTTCCGCATATTCGCGGCGCTCACGCTCCTCGGCGTGCGCACGCTCGCTGTGAGCGGGACGACCGCTGCCGGAGAAAAGCTGTGCATACAGCTCCTCCATGCTCTGGGTGCGGTTTTCCGCATAGACCTGCAGACCGCCTGCCAGCGCGGTGATAACGTGGGAGGGAATGGTTTCGGCTATCTGTGCGGGGATAGGCAGCTTGGGCTCATGGGTGCGGGACACCGCATCGGGGGGCTGCTTGCCGGTGAGGGCGAAGAGCAGCACTGCGGAAATGGCGTATATATCGCTCCACTTGCCCTTTTCGCCGTCCAGAGAATACTGCTCCAGCGGAGTGTAGCCGTCGTAAAGCTCTGCGTCCAGCTCGGTTTCCGCCATGCGGGCGGCAGGCACGCCGTAGCCGCCGAGGGCGAGGGTGCCGTCGGTGGTCATGTAGATATTCTCCGGGCTGATGCCGAAATGCACAAGACCCATGGAATGGGCGGAAATAAGCGAGGAAATGAGGGGCATAAAGATGGGTTCTGCCTCTTTCCAGCTAAGACGCTTTGCACGCCGCACCAGCTCGGTAAGGCGGGTGCCCTGAACGTGCTTGTAGACGATGTATTCGGTGCTGTTGCAGCGGAAAATATCCAGCACGGGCACTATTGCCGAGCGGCTGGAAAGGCGGCAGACAGCCTGACCGATGTCGTTGAAATCCTCGAGGAAGTTGCGGTAGGCAGCACGGGCGCTGTCGCTGACAACCACTGCATCGCTTCCGCGCTTGCGGGTACACAGCGAGCGCGGAAGAAACTCACGGATAGTTACCTTGCTGCGGGTGTCCATATCCATGGCGATGTAGGTAAAGCCCTCACCGCTCTCGGCAACAACCCTGCCCACCACATAACGCTCGGCAAGCAGTGTGCCGGGGGCAAGGGCGGGAAGCTTCTGGGGTGTATCGGCTCGGTAGCCGCACTTGGGGCATTCCTTTTCGCCGCCCAGCTTATTCATACACCCAAGGCAGAAATCATATTTGCTCATCCTGTTGCATCTCCTTATGTGTAGTTATCGTTCCGATAGTATTATACCATATTTATCCTCCGCAAACAACATGATAATTGTATTCTTTCATTTCACTTTTGAAATACCTGTAACAGACCCGCGCACATCGCATTGACATTTGCTGACCGTGTATTATATGATATATGCAGAAAGCGCGATGTGAAAGGAGTATCTGATTATGAAAGGCAGGATACATCTTCTGTGCGGCAGACTGTGCTGCGGGAAAAGCACCTACGCACGGCAGCTTGCCGCCCGGGAAAAGGGCGTAATACTCTCCAGCGATGAGCTGATGCTGATGCTTGAGCTGGACGAGCTTCTCAAGGGGTGCGGTGACGTTCATGCGCTGATGACCCCAAAGGTTACTGCTTACCTGTTCAAAAAGGCGGAGGAAATTGCCGCCGCCGGCACAGACGTGGTCATCGACCTTGGCTTCTGGCAGAGGGCGGAGCGTCAGCGCATTTCCGAAATGCTGCGTGAACACGGCGTGGATTTTCTCTGGCACTACATCTCTGTCAGTGACGAGGACTGGAAAGCCTTTATCGAGCGGCGCAACCTCAGCGGCGAGGGATACACCATTGACGAGGGGCTTATGGAAAAGTTCCTCGGGCTGTTTGAGCCGCCAGAGCGTGAGGAAATGGACGTCTGGCATGAAAACAGACTGATGGACTGAGGAGTTATTATCCCACAAGCAAAGCAAAAAGGAGAGCGAACGCTGTCGCTCTCCTTTATTATTTTGCCTGATTATTTGCCCAGTGCCTCAACAATGCGCTTGGTATCGCGGGCGATGACCAGCTCTTCGTTGGTGGGAATGACGTAGACACGAACCTTGGAATCGGGGGTGGAAATCTCCGCCTCGACGCCACGGATCTGCGCGTTCTTTTCCTCGTCGATCTTTACGCCGAGATAGCTCAGACCCTTGCAGATTTCGGAGCGGTGGTCAGCCTGATTCTCGCCCAGACCTGCGGTGAAGGTGATGGCATCAACGCCATCCAGAGCGGCAGCGTATGCGCCGATGAACTTCTTGATCTGATAGCGAAGCATCTTGTGAGTGAGGATAGCGCGCTCGTTGCCTGCCTGCTCGGCGGCAGTGATGTCACGGTCGTCACTGGAGAGACCGGAAACACCCAGCATACCGGACTTCTTGTTGAGTACGGTGTCCATCTCGCGGGGAGAGAGACCCTCTTTCTCTGCGATGTAGGTGACAACAGAGGGATCAAGGCTGCCGGAGCGGGTGCCCATCATGAAGCCGCCCAGAGGGGTAAGACCCATGCTGGTGTCGATAACCTTGCCGTCCTTGACAGCGGTCAGGGAAGAACCGTTGCCCAGATGGCAGTTGATGATGCGGGTGCCTGCGGGGTTCTCTGCCTTGCCCAGCAGCTCGAGGCAGCGGGCGGTGACGAAGCGGTGGCTGGTGCCGTGGGCACCGTAGCGGCGCACCTTGTACTTCTCGTAATACTCATAGGGAATGGCAAACATATATGCCTCTTCCGGCATGGTTGCGTGGAATGCGGTGTCAAATACGACTACCTGAGGCACGTCCTCGCCGAATACGGCGATGGAAGCACGGATACCCTGAACGTGAGCGGGGTTGTGCAGAGGAGCGAGGGTGCTGAGACCGTCGATGTCCTCGATGACCTTCTCGGTAACCAGTACAGACTCGGAGAAGATAGCACCGCCCTGAACGACGCGGTGACCGATTGCGGTAACCTCTGTCAGGTCGTCGATGATCTTGCCTTCGCCGGTGGTGAGAGCGTCCTTGACCAGCATAAATGCCTCGGTGTGGTTCTTCATGAACTGCTCGGTGCGGTATTCCTTGCCGCCTGTCTTGTGGGTCAGGAAACCGCCCTCGATGCCGATGCGCTCGCAGTTGCCCTTGCCGAGTACGGTTTCGGTAGCCATGTCGATGAGCTGGTACTTAAGGGAAGAGCTGCCAGCGTTGATAACCAGAATTTTCATGCCGTTTCCTCTTGTTCTTTCTTCTGTTTTTGTTGCGGAGGTCTTTTTGACCTTCTTTGAACGGAAGCACATTTCAAAACAACCTCTGTTTTTTATTTTTTCCGGGTTTTTGTATCCTCCGGAAAGGGATATTAACAAATCAAATAATAATACATGACGGAAGATTTTTCAAGTGCTGCAAGCATTATTTTGCCTTAATCAGCCCAGCACGTCCAGTTTTGTGGGGGTATGGGTGGGCAGAGGGGGCAGTTTTTCGCCGCTTTCCTCAGCGGGCGGTGTCTGCGCAGCGCTGTCACCGGTGACCTTGTAGGTGGGCACAAGCTCCTGAATGAGGGGGCGCACGTCGGTGCTGTCTTCCGCCATGACCTCACGCAGATGCTCCAGCTTTGCGAAGAAGGGCTCTTCGTCAAAGCGAATGGGACAGCCGATGTGGATAAGGCGGTTTTCGGTAGCCCGCAGACCCTCCTCGTCCATCAGCAGCTCCTCGTACAGCTTCTCACCCTTGCGCAGACCGGTGAACTGTATCTTGATGTCCTCGCCGGGGGTGTAGCCCGAAAGGCGAATGAGGTTATTGGCAAGGTCGAGTATCTTGACCGGCTTGCCCATATCCAGCACGAATATCTCGCCGCCGTTGGCAAGGGCACCTGCCTGCAGCACCAGCGAGACCGCCTCGGGAATGGTCATGAAGTAGCGGATAATGTCGGGGTGGGTGACCAGCACAGGGCCGCCGTTTTCAATCTGCTTTTTGAAAAGGGGAATGACGCTGCCGTTGCTGCCCAGCACGTTGCCGAAGCGCACAGCGACAAATTCGGTATTGGAGCGGTTGTTGTACGCCTGCACTATCATCTCGCACAGCCGCTTGGTTGCACCCATTACGTTGGTGGGGTTGACCGCCTTGTCGGTGGAGATAAGCACAAAGCGTTTTACGCCATGGCGGTCGGCAGCCTGCGCTGTTTTCAGTGTGCCGAATACGTTGTTCTTTATTGCCTCGTTGGGGCTGTCCTCCATCAGCGGAACGTGCTTGTGGGCTGCCGCGTGGTAGACAATTTCGGGGTGGTACTGCGCCATGACCGAATCAATGCGGCGGGTATCACGCACAGAGCCTATCAAAGTGACCAGATTAAGCTCGGGGTAGTCGTGGCGCAGCTCGTTCTGTATGTCGTAGGCGTTGTTTTCGTAGATGTCGAAGATGACAAGCTGACGGGGCTTGTGGGAGGCTATCTGGCGGCACAGCTCGCTGCCGATGGAGCCGCCGCCGCCGGTGACCAGAATGACCTTGTCGCGGACGTAGCTCATCACACTCTCCACGTTGATGTCCACGGGGTCACGACCCAGCAGGTCCTCTATGTCAACCTTGCGCACGTCGCTCATGCTTATCTTGCCCTGAACAATCTGGTAAACACCGGGCAGTGTTTTAAGCTGACAGCCGGTATTCTTGCAGATGTTGAGGATAGCTGTTCTGTCTGCAGAACTGGCAGACGGGACGGCGAAGATAATCTCGTCCACGTCGTACTGCTTTGCCGCCTGCTCGATTGCATGGCGGGTGCCCACGATGCGCACACCGCACATATAGCGGTTTTTCTTGGTGGTGTCATCGTCGATGATGCACACGACACGGCTGTCGGCAAGCTCTCTGCTGGCGGTGATTTCACGGATGAGCATATTGGCTGCCTCACCCGCGCCGATGACCATGATGTTGCGGGTCTTTTGGCCCGGCGGCTGGAGAAAGGCCCGCATAATCCTGTAGGAAAAGCGGCTTACTCCTGTGAAGAGGAAGAATATCATGAATGTGATGGGATAACAGGAGCGGGGAATCTGTATGCCCAGCACCTCGATGGTCAGTATCCAGTGAATGGCCTCTATGAGGAAACAGGCGATGCCTGCGGAGGCCGCCTCACGCATACTGACAAACTGCCACAGGCTGTTGTACATACGGAAGAGCGACAGCACACCCAGCGCGATGAGGATATACCAAGGGAGGAAGGTGACGAAGTTGTTCCAGTAAAGCTGGGGCAGCTCCGAGGCTTTCCATATGTCAAAGCGAAGGCACAGTGCGAGGAAGCCCGAGAGGGAAAGCATGGCGGCGTCCCATGCCATCATCAGCACGATGCGAAGCACACGCACTGCCCGTGTTGCGGTACGAAGCAGCCTGGGATTGCTGCGCAGCCATTCCTTACGCTGGTCCAGTGTCATAATTTATCAATCCTATCTTTGTTGATGTTGGGCTTGCGGTTGCCGCAGGCAGGGGAACGCTTCCTTACTGCTGTACGGCATTGAGTGCCTTCCAGTGTTTCTTTATCGAGGGCAGCAGCAGCACGACGTACACTGCCGACCACACGATACCCAGAATGATTGCCTCGATTATTTCGCCCCAGCTTCCGCCCAGAGAGAATACATTGAGCAGCATTTTCGCAAGGGGCTTTTCAAGAGGAAGTATCTGCTGAATTACGACAAATATCGCCGCCATTGCTCCGTTTATCAGCACCAGCTTAAGGCAGTTACCCCAAGGGAATATCTTGCGGAAGGGCACCTTGACCGCCTTTGAGGAGAAGGCAAGCTGCGACATATTCATCGCCACTGCGCTGAGCAGCGAGGCGATGGCGGGACCGACCAGTCCAAGCAGCCTGTACAGCGCATAGTTGAGTGCTACGTTGACTGCCATGGAAATCAGCGAGCTGTACACCACCGAGCGGGTATGACCCGATGCGTTGAGTATGATTCCGAAATAGGTACAGCGCAGCAGCAGCACCAGACAGTATATACGGAATACGTTTACGCCGGGCAGGTACTTTGGGGAATAGATAAGGTCGATAACCTGCGGGGCAAAGGCGATGCAGCCCGCCGCAATGAGAGCGATTACCGCGAGGGAAAGATAGATGGCGTGGCTCCACAGCTTTACCGCTTCTCTTTCGCGTTTCTGCTTCATCATGGCGGCAAAGCGGGGCAGCAGCACCGCCGTAAGCGAGGCGGCAACGATGCTGACCGGCAACTCTCTGGAGGCGAGGGTGTATATCTGCATGGTTTCGGTGTCGGTCATGCCGCCAATCATCAGCTTGTCTATCTCGATATTGATAGTGCCGACGATGGACGCAAGGCCGATGGGTACCGAATACTTCAGTATCCTTGCGGTCATTTCCTTGTCAAAGCGCACCCTCAGTCCTCCTGCGGTCCTGTACGCAAGGACATACACCACAAGGGTGAAGATAACGTCACTGGCAACCAGCAGCACCATGAACACGCGGAAATTCCAGCTCATGGACTTGACCAGAATGACGGTGCCCAGATAGACAATGCTGTGGATTACGCGGTAGATGACAACGGTGGTGTTGCGCCCGCTGGCAACCAATAGGTTTTCCACGCTGCTGGTGATGATGTGCGCCCACGGGTATATCATAAGGAAATAGGCGAAGGTACGGATAAGTGGATTATCAAAATACGCTTCCATCAGCGGTATGCATATCACCAGCACAATGCCTACGAGAATACTCAGAATTGTGTTCAGTGTGTAATACACCGAGAGAAATTCCCGCTTGCTCTGTTTATCCTCCGCCCTTGCGAGGAAGTAATTTAGGCTGTTGGGCAGACCGAGAAGCAGAATGGAATTGACCAGATGAATGACCAGCAGCATCTGGGAATAGGTGCCGTACTCGGTGAGGGTGCGGTAACGCGCCATCAGGGCACCCGCAACCAGGGATATGAGCATGGTTGCCACCTTGGAGGCGGTGAGCACCAGCGCGCTTGTACCCAGCCGTGAGCCTTTTGTCTTTGGGGAGGTTTTGCTGCTGTTTTCCATTGACCTGTTCTCCTGTTTGACTGCACAGCCGACTATTGCTTTGCGGCTATGCGTTGTGATATAATTCGGATAACTGCAACCTTATTGATTGGAGCTGACCCGCAGATGACAAAAATTCTTCTGCTCACCGCTGACTTTCCTTTCAGCAGCGGCGAGGTGTTTATCGAAAATGAAATGCTGGCATTCTCCCGCATGGAGAATCTGTCCATGGACATTCTGCCCACGCGGATATATCACTCTTCCCCATCAGACAAGCCCACCCGCACCCTGCCGGACAACGTCCGTCTGCGAGAGGACGTGCGAAGCGGCATCAGCGGTGTGCGCTATGCCGCATATATGGCAGCAGCCCTCTTCTCCCGCCCGTTTTGGGGCGAGATGAAGGCGCTGCGCAGAAAGGGCAGGCTCAGCCGCTCGGCGTTTTTCAAGAGCCTTGCCTTTGCCGCAAGAGGCGAATATGTATACCGCCGCCTGAAAAAGCTGTATGCCAAGGAAATAAAGGCAGGGGAGCTGATTGTCTATTCCTACTGGATGACCTTCCCCTCCTACGCAGCCGCTCGCCTCGCGGAGCGGTGCGGCGTGCCTGCGGTAAGCCGCGCACATGGCGGCGACCTGTACAACGAGCGCACAGCACTGGGCTTCCAGCCCATGCGCGGATACACACTGGAGCATCTCAGCGCGGCATATCCCTGCTCGGAGCTGGGTGCGGCATATCTGCGGGAGCGTTATCCCGCTGCGGAAAAGAGCATCGCCTGCGCTCGTCTGGGCACAAACGACCACGGTGAGCGGCAGCTTTCCGCACCTTTCAGCGAGCGTAAGGAACTGGTCATCGCAAGCTGCTCCTCCGTTATCCCTCTCAAGCGGGTATGGCTGATAGCAGAAGCTCTGAAGAGCGCGGGGGACTGCCCCATTCGCTGGTATCACTTCGGCGGGGGCGAGGAAAAGGAGCTTGCCCGCCTGCGCGAGGTGTGTGCCGGTCTGCCGCAAAACGTCACCTTTGTGGAAATGGGCGGCGTTAAAAACTCTGAACTTATGGATTTCTACAGGGACAATGACGTTCACCTGTTTATCAACGCAAGCACACTGGAGGGCGTGCCTGTGTCCATCATGGAAGCCATCTCCTTCGGTATTCCCTCCATTGCGGTGGACGCGGGTGCTTCGGGAGAGGTTGTCCGCCCCGCTCACGGCGTACTGCTGGACAGTCTGCCCGAGGCGGAGCTGACGGCGGCACTTTCTGCCGCCATAAGCCGCTTTGCGGGCATGGACGATGCGGAGTATGCAACCATGCGCAAAGCGGCGCGGGAGTATTGGACGGAGCGTTACAATTCACAAACGAATTATACGGCTTTCTATAACAAGCTTATCGATTCTTCCGGCGGTCATCGATAGCGCCAAGAATTATATTTTCCACTCTTCCTGCTATATTTGAATACTCAAAGTGATTTAGTGCAGCTTCGTTTGGCGGACATTTCAATGATACACCGCTTCTCTTCTTTTTGTACTGTTCAGCAATCCAGTCGCAGAGTCGCTCAAAATCATTTGAAGCTTCCTCATAAGTAAAACCAAGCTCATATTGTTCAATAAGCGACCTAAGCTCACTGTGTTCCAGTTCTCCGGAAACAAGTGCAAGCATTTGTTTGTCAAGAGTAAGGTATTCGTAAAACTTACCGGCAATGGTACCCTCTCCCCCAACATTATTCCATATCATCACCACCGGGATGTCAACGGAATTCTGCATCGCAAGAGCTATATTTCGATCAACCTGTCCATGGTTTTCCAAAATCCATTCGCAGTCAGCCTTCTGCGCCTGCATCAATAGAGCCGGAAATGAAAGGCCACAATAATGGAACACAGCTTGCCCTTTGCCAATCACGCCATCATCAACCAGCTTATTGACAGCACGGAACAGCGGGCCTGCATTGGTCTTTTCACCATATAGATTCCCCGTAAAACAAAACGTAAGGCGATGGTCATCCTTCACTGGCAAAGTATCTATATCCGCAATGTCTTCTGCATCATAGCCATTTGTTATTACAGAGGTCTTTTCGCTCCAACGGTCTCCGCATATTTTCTTTCTGTGTCCGTTTGTTACAGTGATAATTCTATCGGCACAGCTGCAAAGAGCCTGCTGTATACGCCGTCTATATCTTATCTGGTACTTCGGTACCGTCACAACATCCATTGGGTCTCTGAAATCGGCAATCAGCGGTATATCCGGACATATCTTCTTGATGCGAAGGCCAAGCAACACATCTCCTATAGGACTGTATGTTGTTATAATTGCATCATACTGCGAGAAACCACCGTTTTCAAGCACATATCTCTCCGCATTCTCTGCAAATGAATGCGCTTTGCGAAGTTCCTCATAATATAGCAGCCTACTGCACACAGCTTTGAATGTACGAGTAGAGATAATGGCCTTTTTTATGCGGCTCTTAATACCTCCACGAGATTTGGAGACGGTTGAGCCGTTTGAAACATTTGATGATGCAGCCGCTTTATTTGCATTATTGCCTTTATACCAGTGAGATATGTGAATAATTCTGCCCATTTCACCAATATCCCGCTTCAACAGGCTGTCTTCAGCATACGGCTGTACTGATGTGATAACATCAATATCGTGACCGGCACGGGTAAGATATTTTGCCAGCTTCGACCACCTTATGGCGCCTATTCCACGATCTGGCGCAAAAAGATAGCTTATAATAAGCAGTTTCGCCATTAAAGCACCTCTACTCTTTCGCGATTGGTTACTTCCTTCATTGCATTCTTAGTGTCCAGCACAAGCGGGGCATGGTTTGCAACTGCCTCGTAGTCCACATCGCTGTGGGCAGTGGTGACCATGACGATGTCACTCTGCTCCAGCACATCTGCGGTGAGGGCGGGGATACTTCTCATGCTCAGGTCGCCGTCACGGAAGCTCTCAACCCACGGGTCGAAGTAGCTGACCTCTGCGCCCTCCTTGAGCAGCTCACGGATAACGCGGATAGCGGGGCTCTCGCGGTAGTCGTCGATATTGCCCTTGTAGGCAACGCCCAGCACCAGCACCTTTGCGCCATTCATCGCCTTGCGTGCGCCGTTGAGCATACGCATGGCGCGTTCCACGCAGTATTCGGGCATACGGTCGTTTATCATCATGGAGGATTCAATCATAGAGGTATGGAAGCCGTACTCACGGGCCTTCCATGTGAGGTAATAGGGGTCGAGGGGAATGCAGTGACCGCCCAGACCGGGGCCGGGATAGAAGGGCTGGAAGCCGTAGGGCTTGGTCTTGGCTGCGTCGATGACCTCCCAGATGGAGATGCCCATGCGGTTGCACAGCATGCACAGCTCGTTGACCAGACCGATGTTTACGTTGCGGTAGGTGTTTTCCAGAATCTTCTCCATCTCTGCAACGGCGGGGCAGGATACGGTATGCACCTCGCCCTCCAGCACTGCGCTGTACACTGCTGCGATGACTTCTGTTGCGTCCGCGCCGATAGCACCCACTACCTTGGGGGTGTTTCTGGTGTTGTAGATAAGGTTGCCCGGGTCAACACGCTCGGGAGAGAAGCCGAGGTAGAAATCCTCGCCGCAGCGCAGACCGGAGCCCTCCTCCAGAATGGGGCGGATAAGCTCCTCGGTGGTGCCGGGGTAGGTGGTGGATTCCAGCACCACGATGCAGCCCTTGCGCAGACGCTTGGAAATCTCTATGGCAGAGCTGCGCACATAGCTGATGTCGGGCTGCTGATGCTCGTCCAGCGGAGTGGGAACGCAGATGGCGATGAAATCGGCCTTGGTTATCTCATCAAAGTCGGAGGTTGCGGAAAGCATACCGCTGTTGACAATGTGAAGCAGCTCGGCATCAACCACGTCGCCGATGTAGTTGTTGCCGCTGTTGACCATATCCACCTTGTGCTGCTGCACGTCAAAGCCGATGGTGCGGAAGCCGGCTTTTGCCTTTTCCACAGCAAGGGGCAGACCTACATAGCCCAGTCCTACAACACCGCAAACCAGCTCGCGGTCAGCTATCTTTTTCAGCAATGCATCTTTCATTGTTTATTTCTCCCTCGTTATTTGTACAGGTTTTCGCAACTTATGCAGAAAACCCGCATATTAGTTATCTATTATAGCATATACATTCGGCTTTTTCAATGAATATTATGTTAATGCAGCGGGTTTTGTGTACCTGCTGTTGGGTATTTTCGGCAATTTTGTCAGCGATAACAAAATGTTGAACAAATTATTGCACGCCAACACAATATGTGATATAATTGGATTAAATTTGCAAACGAAAGGAATGTTGTTCATGGCAGAAAAGAGAGAACGCCAGATTATTCAGGCAAGCACCGGCAAGCCGGTTTCCTCCTCCGCCAAAAAGACCTCCGTCCCCAAGGTGACCAAAAAGAGCGAGCCCGCAAAGAAGCAGACCGCCGCAAAGGCCAAGGAAACCCACGCTATCGTTTCCGCACAGAACCAGAAGCGCGCCGCAAAGTTCCGCTGGGGCGCTGTTGGTCTGTGGCTGATTGCCCTCGCATTTGAGGTGGCAGTCATTCTTCTCATCAACGGCTATTTCTATCTTAAAGGCAACATACTGACCTACATCATCATCGGTCTGGTTGCCGACCTCATCTTCGTTGTCCTCGGCTCCACCCTGTGGAAGAAGTCCAACCGCATCGACCCCGCTTCCGAGAAGCACCCTGTGCGCTTCTTCCTGTGGAACAACATGGGTCTTATCGCCTCTCTCATCTGCTTTGTTCCCCTCATCGTCCTCCTGCTCAAGGAAAAGGATCTTGACCCCAAGACCAAGAAGATCGCAACCATCATTGCCGCTGTTGTAGCCATCGCCGCCGGTGCCGCCTCCACCGACTGGAACCCTGTTTCGGCTGAGGATCTGGCTCAGGCACAGAGCGACGCATACGAATACACCGTTGACGGCAACGTATACTGGACCCAGTTCGGCCGCTGCTACCATCTGGACGACAACTGCCAGTCCCTGCGCAACTCCACCACCCTCTACACCGGCACTGTTGAAGAGTCCTTCGAAGCAAAGCGCAGCAAGCCCTGCTCCTTCTGCGCAGACGAAGAAGCCCTTGCAAACTACAAGACTGCCCTTGAGTATGTCAGCGGCAGCGACCTTGTTTCCGGCACCGACATTCTCGATTTTGTTGACGACATCGGCGACGATCTTTCCGCTGATACCGACGACCTCGCCGCCTGATAACGAATTGAAGGGAGAATTAACATGAGCCTGTTTTCATATCTTGATACCAGAGCACCCAGTGTTGAGGAGATTAAGAAGATCGAAGCCGAGTACGACGATGACGGCAACGTAAAGGAACCCACCTGGCTGGACGAATACGAGCTTCAGACCGAGATGACTCTTCAGCGTCTGACCTCCTTCTTCGGCAGTCTTTCGGTCATCTGCGCCATTATCGGTCTTGCCTGCACCGTCTGGGCTTCAATAACCACAGCCGGCGTTGAAGGAGATCTCTCCAAGTACAGCGCACTGATCCTTGTCGGCGGTCTGTTCGGCACCGCTGTCACCTTTGGTCTCCTCCGCCTTGCAAAG
>SVPT01000056.1 GCA_015065695.1 Oscillospiraceae bacterium
TGACAGTATGGAGAATACCGAGCAGGTCATGCAGGTGGATGGACGCAGCTTCGGCAGACTGGTCAGGGAATATCTGTGAGCAGTATGATGACGATGAAAACCAATGAAACAACTAGAAACAGTGCCCTTGAATAACATGAAAACAAAGGAAAGGGTGTAGAAATATGGGTGTGCTTCCCTATAAGGTGCATTATGAGAACTCCCGAGGCGAAACAGTGCGGCTGGACGAGCCACCGCTGCTGCTTAAAGAGGGGGAATTATTTAATGTGCGATGGCGGCTGAGTACAGCCAGGAGACCCATGGGCGAGGGGGAGCGTCTGCTGTATGGCAGGCGGCAGTGTGAGGAACGCACAGTTACAGTCGCGGTGGCGGCGGGCAGCACCGAGCAGCTTGCGGCAGTGCTGGAGCGGCTGAATGCCGTCATGGAGTACGACCTGCACAGCGGTCGTGCGGGGCGGCTGTGGGTGGGAGAGCAGTACCTTTCCTGCTGGTGTACCGCCAGCACGAAGAAGCTGTCCTGCGACTTCCCCTCCATAGCGGAGGTACAGCTTAAGCTGTATCCCGAAAGCCCCGCATGGTGTACCGAACGAGTGTATCGCTTTACCACGGGCGGCTCGGAAGAGGTGAGCGGGCACAAATATCCCTGCGGCTATCCGAGACGCTACGGCACAGGTAACCGTGAGTTGGTGATGAACAACCGCTCCGTTGCTCCCGCGCCGATGCGCATTGTATTTTACGGCGCGGCGGTCAATCCGCGTCTGCTGGCAGGAGGCAGTGACATCGGCATCAATATCAGCCTTGACGAGGGAGAATATGCGGTCATCGACCAGCTTGCGCGGGAGGTATACATGGTTGACCGCGCCGGTGTGCGCACCAACTGCTTCGACAAGCGCAGAAAGAACGGCATGACATTCAATAACGTGCCCTCCGGCAGCAGCACTGTGCAGGTGGTCAGCGGCGGCAGGGTGGATATTACCCTTGTGGAGCAAAGGAGCGAGCCGAGATGGACTACCGCCTGATACACGCTGACGAGAACATGACCGAGCTGGGCGAAGTGAGCTGCTTTGTCCAGTTTGATGCACAGATTAGCATGGAGCCGACGCAGGAAGAAAACGACTGGATGCTGCAGATGCCCGCCCGAATGTGGCAGAATTGCCCTATACGCGCAGGGCACAGCATCTATATCCCCGGGACGGAATGGGGCGGTGTGGTGCAGAGGGTGCGCCACACCGGCTCGGAGGAGATGGTACGGGTGTACGGTCTGTGCTGGCGGGGTATGCTGACACGCAAGGCAGTGTGCCCGCCTGAGGGGCAGACCCATCTGGTGCTGAGCAGTGTTGAGGGCAACGCTGCCGCCGCGCAGCTTCTGGACGGCTGGCAGGCAGAGCTGTTTGCCGTCTCGCAGCAGCATAGCGGTGTGGTGTGCAGCGGCTCAGTCAGATACCGCTGCCTTCTTGACGCGCTGTATGCGGTGCTGGAGGGGGTCGGCAGGCTTCGGCTTGAGTTTGCCGACGGCAGGGTGCTGTTGTCTGCAGAGCCCATAGCCGAGCGCAGCGATGAGATTGAGCTTTCTCAGGAGTACGAGGCGCGCATCATCTCCGACGGGAAATCGGGAGATTACAACCATCTGCTGGCACTGGGCAGAGGGGAGATGCTGGAGCGCACAGTGCTGGAACTCTGGCGGCTGCCTGACGGCACTGTCACTGATGACCCTGAAGCAGAGGGGGTTCCTGCACCTGCGGACTATGTAACCTATATCTATGATTACTCGGCGGTGGAGGACGATGCAGAGCTGCTGGCTGCGGCAAAGAAAAAACTGCGGGAACTGAGCGGTACCTGCTCTGTGGAGATAGAGCTGTACTCCTCGGAGGAGGGGCTGGAGCTGACCGACATCGTTTCCGTCAGGGACAGCGTTACCGATATGACTGCCGCACTGTCGGTGGTGAAGAAGAGTATAAACATCAGCAGCAGCGGTGTCAGTATCCTCCACAAACTGGCATGATGCAGTCAAACGACAATATTTTCAAGGAGTGACACAATGGCAAGCAAGGCTATAACCATATATACCCCTGCGGGCACTGCTCCGCATATCGGTGCCCACGACGATGCGTTTATTTATGATACACTGCTCGGTGGTCGTTCGGGTCGCTTCGGCGGGCTGGAATGCACCGCCGTTTCCGCAAACTCCGTGCAGCTTTCGGGCGGTGGCGCGGTCAACCGGGGATACATCATGTATGTGCCGCAGGACGACACCCACACCATCAACATTCACAACTGCGCGCAGGGATTGATGAGGCATGACCTGATAGTCTCCGAGTTCACCCGCGGTGACGGCGACACCGCCGACAGTCACGTTTTTGCGGTGGTGGAGGGTGAGGCGGCTGCTGTGCCGACCGACCCCGCACTTACCGTCAGTGAGCTGGCCACAGCAGGTGACATCAACCAGATAGCTCTCTTCCGCCTGACTGTAGGCGGTACGGGCATAACTGAGGTGGAGTGCATTGCGGACGATGCCTCCCAGCTTACAGAGGTGGCGCATGCTGCTGTTGCGGCATCCTGCACAGGTGCGGCTGCCTCTGCGCAGACAGCAGCAACTGCCCAGACAGCAGCCAGTGCCGGCACAGCCGATGCACTTGCAGTGCCGCGAAATATCTCCCTTGCAGGTGATGCCTCTGCATCGGAGGAGTTTGATGGCACAGAGGATATTTCACTGACAGTCAGTGTGAGTAAAATAAACGGCAAACGCGTGTATATTCAAAGAGAACAGCCCGGTTCGCCCGCAGAGGGTGACATTTGGCTGTGGTAGGCAAAGGGGGGCGGCTGAAGTGGGAGCAAAACGATACAACGGGAGCGGCTGGGAGAATATCAGCGTTCACAAACGCTACACGGGCGGCGAATGGAAAACCATGGACACAGGCTGCAGATGGAGCGGCAGTGAATGGAGTCCTCTGTGGAATGCGGGTCCCTTTCAGGCCAGCTTTCGTCTGAACAGGTACGGGGTGTACTTCGATGACGGAACAAGAGACAGTTCTACCGAGCAGATAGGATACATGGCAGTAGGTGCGTTTGAAAGTGTGATTCCCAGAGTGCGTTCTACGCTGCTGATTTACGACACGCAGGAGATGGCAGCGCAGCTTCAGAATGTCTCGATAAGCAAGGCAGAGATGAACGTGTTTCGCTATGGTTCAGGTCACAGCAGCGTTGGTGAAGCGCGTCAGCTTGGTCTGCAGTACAGCAACACCCTCAGCAGTGTGACTGCCACCTGCGACCCCAATGCCCTGTGGGGTGACGGACAGGCTTGTGTAGCTCCCATCATGATAGGTCCGGAAAGGTCTGTAACAATGCAGATAAAGCCGGAAGTGATAGAGGGCATGCGGGACGGCATAATAAAAAGCCTGCTGTTCACCACAAAAGGCGACAGCAGCGATGGTTTATTCATGTGGTTGTCACCCAACCGAACCTATATGAACATCGTTGTAACGTATACGATAATCTGACAGACAAACAGCACCGCCGGAGAGGGGAGATGCATTCTCTCGTCTACGGCGGTTTTTGCTTGTGATATTCAGGCGGAAAGCGGTTCTCGGCGTTTTTGGGGAATGCTCTTGTTTATGACAAAAAATTAAGCTGTGAAGAGACGGAAATTGCGCAGAATGATTGACAAGGCGAATGGCTTGATATATACTAAATTATATATCGCACTCTGCAGGCGGGAAATGTCGAGCTGCAGAGTACAGTCAACTCTGTTACAAGTTGGAGGGAACCAATCATGTCACGCATCAAGAGATACTTTGCATCAAAAAGACTGATTGTAAGCGCGCTGGTTATGCTGCTGGCACTCAATCTGGTCATTCAGACAGTGCCGACAGCGGCTTTCCGCGGCGCAGGCGCAGAGGGAGAGGATTCCCTGTCGCCCGCCTTTGTTGGTAGCTGGGCAGAGCTTAAGAGTGCCAATGCCTCCGAAATCATTCTCACCGGTGACATTGTGGCAGACAGCACCTACACCGTCCCTGCCGCAGGTGTTAAGATAATCGGCAACGGCGGCAAGATCGTGCGTGCCAATTTTGAGCAGCCGGTTTTCAGCGTTGCGGACAACAATACGCTGACCCTGAGCAGCGTCACCGTGGACGGCGGCTACAACAAGACCGATGCAACCAAGTCGCAGACCCCTCTTGTTGTGCTGGGCAACGGCACCAAGTCGGGCGCACTGGTGCTGGAGGGCGCAACCCTCTGCAACAACTTCAACAAGACCACCGAGGAAGCCGACGGCAAGCTGCTGGGCGGCGCAGTGCGTATGCAGAAGGGCACTGTACTCGGTCACGGCACTATTGAAAACAACGCCGCCGAAAAGGGTGCGGGTATCTATGCTCACTCCGGAGCAAACACCGTCTACAGCACACTGGACGGTCTTTACAACGACACCGACGCTGTACCCGGCGCAGAGCTGGTTATCGGCGGCAATCAGGCTGTAAGTTTCGGCGGTGGTATCTGCGTTGATGCAGGCACCCTGCAGATAAAGGCTCCCGCCTCCACCGACTCGGTCATCATCACCGGCAACAGCACCTCTGCCGAGGGCTCCAGGGGCGGCGGCATATACCTCGCTCCCGCTGCTGCCATCGTGCTTGGCGACAAGGCTGTCGCACAGGGCGCGAACCTGATAACAGTTGCAGGCAACAAGAATAAGGACGCTCTGGATAACCTCTATCCCGATGCAGGTGCTTCGGTTAAGCTTCAGTCCCTGCTTAACGAAAATGGCGTTGTGGGCATCGGCGGCACCAATACTCCCCTTGCCGTTGCCGACCCCGCTGTGCCTGCCGATTCCACCCTCGCAAATGCGGTCAACGCACTGGCTGCCAACGCAGTCAAGGTGCTTGTGCCCGACGCGGCAGACAATGCCATCGAACAGGAAGATGCCGACAGCGCAGACCTTGTGCTGGGTGACGAGGAAATAACCTACAACACCCTTACCGTTTCCGCAAAGGAAGGCGCACTGTGCAGTGTTTCTCCCGCGGGCACCTTCCGTGTTGCAGAGGGCGACGGCGTTGCCGTTGTTGTGACGACAGAGGCAAAGAATGTTTCCATAACTCCCGCGGAGACCGCAAACTGCACCGCAGCGGCTACTGCCGGCATGGACGAAACAAGACACATAGACAAGAATACCCAGTGTGTGGTAAAGCTGTACGAAACCATCACCCCCGATGCCGATACCGCCACAGCGGTATACGGCACTGATACCGTGTATGTAAATAAGACCGTTGAGTCCTCCGACACAAACAAGGCCGCAAAGGTCACCGGCGAAGCTATCCACAAGGAACTGGCATTCTCCGCCGCCGACCCCACATCTGCGGAGGCAACCAAAATACTCAATGCGGTAAAGGTCAGAGCAGAAGCCGAATACGGCTCCACCTACGAAACCGCTGTCATCAAGACCCTTGCACAGACCGCTCCCGCAAAGGCAGTTTCCCATCTTGATGACATGACCCTTTCCATCAAGACCGACGCGAAGTACAACGGCGAAAAGCTGACCGTCTACCTTGTGGACGATGAAGAATACAGTGCATATCGTCTGGGTGTATTCGATGTAGCCAACGGCGTGCTCAACGTAAAGGTTCAGCACGGTCAGGACGCACTCAACAGGACTGTTGTTGCCATTCTGCCCAAGGTGGCAAGAGTGGGCACAGGCGACAGCTCACAGACCTTCTCCTCCGTCAAGGCGGCGGTGGACAGCCTTACCGCTGACGGTGTTGTCTACCTGCTTTCCACCAGCTCGGTAGAAGAGACCATCAACATCAACCACAACGTAATTATCCGTCCCGACAACGACAACGGCACATTCACCCTCTTCCGCGGCACCGGCATGAAGGACACTCTGCTCAACGTAGCCGACGGAAAGAAGCTGAGCCTCTACAACGTCAATGTTGACGGCGACGGCAGCCTTCTTGCCGAATCTCCCCTCATCGCCGCAGGCAGCGGCTCTGTTGTGGAGCTGGCAGGCACTATGCAGATCCGCAACAACAGAAACGGTGCCGAAAACGGCAAGGGCGGCGGCATTTATCTCAAGGGCGCAACCCTTACCACTGCCGAGATTCCCTGCCTTGACACCACCAAGGGCAAATACCTCAACAAAATCGAAATCAAGGAGAATATGGCAGACTACGGCGCGGGCATTTACTGCGAGGCTGCCGGCACAGGCGACGCCGCTGTGAGCGCAGGTCTGGACGGCACCGCCGGCTGCATCAACGTCAGCGGCAACGTCGCGCTGCAAAACGGTGGCGGTGTGTATGCTGACAAGCTGAACATGGGCGGTCAGGTGGTCATCACCGGCAACCAGAAGTCGGTTGACGGCAACCGGGAGAGAAACAACCTCTACCTTGCCGATGACGCTTCCGGTGTGAACGGAGTCATCACCATAAACAAGCCGCTGGACAAGAGCAGCTGCATCGGTCTTGCCAATCCCCAGAAGGACAACGCCGTTGTCGCAAAGGCGGGCACAGGCGTTACCCTCTCCGGCAACGACAGCAACTTCTTCTGCGACAAATTCACCCCCGTTCCCATGGAGAACAACACCCACGACCAGATAGTGCTGAAGGTAATCGGCGGCGACAACTACGACTACACCGTCAACGTGTCCACCGAGGGCGAGGGCGGCACTGCACTGCCCTGCGGAGAGATCCGTGTGCGTGACAGCCAGCTCCTGACCATCACACCTGACGTGGGCTACATGATTAAGGACGTTACCCTCAAGAACAGCACCGCTCCCAGCGGCAAGTCCCTGAGAGACGCCGTTGTCATCGACAATTACAACGGCACTATAACCCTCGGCTCCAAGGACGGCGCAGGTTTCGGCAAGCTCAAGGAAAACGAAACCAATGAAATCACCGTCACCTTTGAGGCTGTTGACTCGACAACAACCTATGATGTTGCGGCTGTGCCCCATTCCGGCTCGGTCAAGGACGGCGGCACACTGGTGGTTGGCAACGGCACCGATGCCGATAAAAAGGCTCTGCCCGGCTCCAGTAAGACAGTAACCCTCAAGCCCGGCGAGGCATATGACGTGACCGCCGCCGCTGTGGGCACAGAGAATGTTCTGAGTCAGCTTAAGCCCGTAGACGGCAGCTACGACTACACCTATACCTTCCACGATATTCAGGAAAACAAGACCCTGACCGCTACCTTCGCCAAGATGTATGATAAGCGAGAGCTGACCAACTCCACCGTTGCCGCAGTCAAGGCGAGCGGTGACCTCATTCACATCAACTCCACCCTTGCCGCAAAGACCATCACTGCCGACAGCAGCGACGCAACCGACAAGTCCAACTACGCAAAGCTGAAGGCAGAGGCCGAGAAGGATAAGAGAAAGATAGGCACTGCCTATGACCTCTCCATAAACGTCGGCACTGCGTATGCCGGCAAGGCTCCCTTCCGCAAGACCGTTGACCTTACCTTCACCGTTGACAAGTCCTATGCCAACAAGAAGTGCTGGGTCTACCACATCAAGCCCGATGGCACCATTGAAAAGCTGGAGGGCACTGTGGACGCCAACGGCAGTCTGAAGGTCACCGGCATCACTTCCATGTCGCCCTTTGCGACGGTAATGCCGGCAGTCACCTCCATTACCCCCCAGAGCGTGACCACCACCGTAGGCACTGCTCCCACCCTGCCCAAGACTGTCAGCGTCACCTATTCGGACAACACCACCGGCTCGGCTTCGGTGCTGTGGGATTCCATCACTGCCGATAAGTACGCCAAGGAAGGCTCCTTTGATATTTACGGCACTGTTGCAGGTACCACCCTGCGTGCCAAGTGCACCGTAACTGTGCAGAAGGCGGCGGGCAGCGGCGGCGACACCGACGATAAGATTACCGCAAGCTCGCCCAAGAGCAGCGACAATGTTGTGCTGCTGAGCGTTATGATAGCAGTATTTGCAATCAGCGCGGTGCTGTTTATCATCATGGCAGTGACAAAGAGAAGAAGAAAGTAAAGCTGCGGTCAGCAAATAACTACCCGGCGGCGGGGGATAATCCTCCGCCGCCTTTGTTCAGGTAAAAATTACTAAGAAAGGCAGAGAAGAACATTGAATAACGAAAAATCATCAAAAACAGACGATATATTTGACAGGATAATGCATCTGCGTCCCCTGCGGTTTCTCGAGCCCTTTTACCGCAAGAACAAAGAGGTGCTGATGTATCTCTTTTTTGGCGCGCTGACAACGCTGGTCAGCATTGTGACCTTCTGGCTGTTTGGTACGGTGCTTGGTATGCATGAGCTGCTGGCAAACGTCCTCTCGTGGGTGTTTGCCGTCACCTTTGCCTACCTGACCAACAGGGTGTGGGTTTTTGAGAGCAAGGCGTCCACCTCTCAGGAGGTGCTGCGGGAGGCTGCGGGCTTCTTTGCGGGCAGACTGCTGACCCTCGGATTTGAAACGGCAGTGCTGGCTGTGTTTGTCACATGGCTGGGACTTCCCGAAATGCCGGTCAAGATACTCGCCACCATAGGCGTACTGGTGCTTAATTATCTGATAAGCAAGCTGTTTGTGTTCAGGAAGAACGAGGAGGAAGAAGAGAATGGGTCGAGCAAGAGATGAACTGCTCAAGTACGACAGCGAGGCAAACGGCGTATTCATGCCGCCCCCTCCGAAAAAGCTGCGCAGTACCTCATCAACGCTGCTGCGTGTGGTGGGGCTGTCACTGGGTGCGGCTGTTGTGGGGCTGTCGGTTGCCGCCGCTGTGCTTTTCGGCGGCGACGCACTGACCCTGCGCAGTATAGAGTATGCAGAGGAACATTCGGTTGTCGCGGTGCAGAGCAAGGGAGGTAGCCATCTTGAAAGCCTGATGGAAGCAGGCGCAGGCAGCGAGGAGGAGCTGGAAAGCTTCATCTCAAAGAATCTGCTGCTGGAAAACGAGATTGATATTCCTGCCTACACCGAGGATGGTATCGTCTTTACCGCAAAAAACAGCAAGGGAGATATACTCATGTGCCGCACTGTCTGCCGTGGGGAATCCCCCGCGGTGGTACTGGAAAACCGTGGGGGCGGCGCATATAAATCTGCGGCAGTGCTTGACATGGCAATGCTGGGCTACAATGCCGACTCCCTTCCCGACAGCTTTGGCATCAACCGTGAGAGCCTGCCGATGCTGGCAGCCCCTCTGCTGTCCTTTGACGGCATCAACGAAAAGGGAGTTGCCGCCGCCGCACTGACCGTCAACACCTCGGAGTGCGCAGAGGAAGAGGGAAAAACCACCCTGTGCGCTTCCTCCCTTGTGCGGCTTGTGCTGGACAAAGCCGCCTCTGCAGAGGAGGCGGTAAAGCTGCTTTCCGACTGCAATGTGGTATTTGCAGAGGACAGCTTTATCCATATATTCATTGCCGACAGCACAGGCACAGCCTGCGTTGTCGAATGGGACAGCGGAGAGATGCACGTTGTGCCGGGCAGCGGACAGTGGCTTATCGCCGCCAACCGTATGCTGTGGAATGATGCCGCTGTCGGAGATTCCAGAGTGCGTGAATATAAGGTGCAGGCAGAGCTGGAGGCAATGGGCGGTGTGCTTTCGGAGCAGGCGGCGTTTGAGCTGCTTGCCTCCGCAGGCGGCACATCGGGCACCCACTGCTCGGTGATATATAACCTCACCACCGGCGAAGTAAACGTGCGTGTGGGCGAGGGAGATACCTACACCGCACAGATTGAGATGAAAAACTAACCGATACGGAAGTTATCGGGCACAGTGCCCGACATATAAAATCACACAGCAAGAAAAACACAAAAGGAAAGGTGCCGGACATGAAGTATACTGATGAACAGATAAAAGCCATCATCAAAAAAATGACCATCAAGCAGAAGGCACAGCTTTGCTGCGGCAGGGACGGCTGGAGTACCGAGCAGTTTGACGCTCTGGGCATTCCCTCCATCACCGTTTCAGACGGACCTCACGGTCTGCGGAAAAAGGCCAACGACACACAGGAGCTTGGACTGCAGTCGGGCATAGCCTCCACCTGCTTCCCCACCTCTGCCACCACCGCCTGCTCCTGGGACGAGCAGCTTCTCCGCGACATCGGTGCCGCCATCGGCGAGGAATGTCTGCAGGAGGACGTGCAGGTGCTTCTCGGGCCGGGCGCAAACATCAAGCGCACCCCGCTGTGCGGCAGAAATTTTGAATATTTCTCCGAGGACCCCATGCTTTCCTCTCACATGGCGGGCGCACTCATCACCGGCGTACAGTCCAAGGGTGTCGGTGCGTGCCTGAAGCATTTCCTCGCAAACAATCAGGAAACCAACCGCTACAAGGCCAATTCTGTAATCAGCCAGCGCGCACTGCGTGAGATATACCTTGCCAGCTTCGAGTATGCCGTGCGCAACAGCCGCCCCGATACCATCATGTGTTCCTACAACCGCCTCAACGGTGTGTACTGCTCGGAGAACAAGACCACCCTTACCGATATTCTGCGCGGTGAGTGGGGCTACGAGGGCTTCGTCATGTCCGACTGGGGCGCTGTCAACGAGCGTGCCGATGCGCTCAACGCAGGTCTGGAATTGGAGATGCCCTCCTCCCACGGCATTGGCGTAAAGAAGCTGATGAAGGCTATCCGCATGGGTGAGGTCAGCCGTGAAGCCATTGACACCGCCTGTGAGCGTCTGCTCAAGGTAATCTTCCGCCTGCATGACGCCCGTGTGTCGGGCTACAAATACAGTGCCGACCGCCACAACGAGCTGGCAATCCGCGCTCTGGAGCGCAGTGCCGTACTGCTCAAGAATGATGGCGTACTGCCCCTGCACTACAACGACAGCGTTGCCGTCATAGGTGATATGGCAGACGTGCCCCGTATTCAGGGCGCGGGCAGCTCGCAGGTTACTCCCCTGCAGCTTACCGGTATTCTGGAAGGAATACGCAGCCGCAACCCCCGCGAGGTGGTCTATGCCAAGGGTTATGTGCGTGACAGCGGAGAGACCGACCAGGCACTTGTCGATGAGGCAGTCGCCGCCGCACAGAGCGCAGACAAGGCAATACTGGTCATCGGTCTTGCCGAGTGCTTTGAATCGGAAGGCTACGACCGTACCACCATGCGCATCCCTCAGAGCCATATCGACCTGCTGAAGGCAGTTCGCGCTGTGCAGCCCAACACCATCGCGGTGCTTATCAACGGCGCGCCGGTGGAGATTGACTGGATAGACGATTGCGCCGCCCTGCTGGAAATCTATCTCGGCGGTCAGGGTGTGGGCACAGCAGTTGCCGCGCTGCTGTACGGCGATGTATCCCCCTCCGGTCGTCTGGCAGAGACCTTCCCCGTCTGCCTTGAAAACTGCCCCGCAGACATCACTCCCGATGACGTTTGCTACAACGAAGATATTCTGGTGGGCTACCGCTACTACACCACCCGCAAGATACCCGTCCGTTTCCCCTTTGGCTATGGTCTCAGCTACACCAGTTTTGAATACAGAGACCTTACCCTCAGCGCACAGAGCATACGCGACACCGACCGCCTGAAGGTGGAGGTCATGGTGTGCAATACCGGCTCCATGGATGGCGCGGAGGTAGTGCAGCTTTACGTCCGCAAGCCGGACAGCAATGTAAAGCGTCCCCTGCGTGAGCTGAGAGCCTTTGCCAAGGTAGATGTGCCTCAGGGCGAAAAGCGCACAGTCACCTTTGAGCTGGACAAGCGCGCCTTTTCCTACTACGACACCAATGTAAACGACTGGCGCGCCGAATCGGGTATGTATATAATAGAAATATGCTCCGACTGCGAAACGGTCATACTTGATGCCGCGGTAAAGGTGGAGGACACTCTGCCCAAAGCAGCAGGCGGTCGCATTACCGTTGACAGAAACACCACCTTCCGTGAGCTGATGCAGGACGATGTGGGCAGACAGCTTGTGGAAACCATGATGGCAGCCGCCTCCTCATCCGGTATGCTGCCCGAGGATATGCTGCAGGGTGACGCCATCGAGATGGTCTACCAGACCCCGCTGCGCACCGCCTTTGCCATGTGGGGTCTCGCCGACAGCGAAACAGGACTCAACGCCATCATCGGTATGCTCAACTCCAACACCGGACGCAAGACGCTGACCAAGCTGATGAAGAGCAGTGCAGTGGATAAGCTGCTGGCCAAGATGACAAAATAAACAGAGAAACCCCGTTTTATGCACGTTAAATCCTGTCACGCAGAAAAGGGCAGGCGGGATTGAAAAGGCAAAATTTCTCTGGTATACTTACAGCATAATCCAATGAAAGGGGACGATATTATGGCATCGTTACTGGGCTTTAAGCCTGTAACAGAAGGCGAGAGGAATTTCCTCAGCTACAACAGAGATGACAGTCACCGCATCAAGCCTATTGCGATGAAGCTGGACGAGATGGGTATTCCCATGTGGTATGACGACGGAATACTCCATGGCGACAACTTCGAGACGGAGATTTCCAGACAGATACGCGCATCAAAGACGGTCATCATGTTCATCACAACAGGTGTGTTCCTCAAGCTGACCGAGCAGGGCGTAGGCTGGGTTGCAAAGGAATTCAGGATTGCCTGCAACAATGGGATAAAGGTGCTTCCCGTAATACTCGACAACATCAATCCCCGCTATGTGCCCGATGAGTATCAGGGCTTTTGGGTCGATGTCAGCTACATAGAGGGTGTTCCCTTCAACGGCGACAACACCGCCGACTCAATCGCGGAGCAGATTGCATATCTGCTTGGAGCAAGGGGTGCTGCACGCAAGAGCGGCGGCAGCAGAGACACCGCACAAACCACAAGGGAGACCCGGACAACTCAGACCGAAAAGACCAGGCAGACTGCTGCTGTGGAAGTGTCCCCCGAAAACCAGATAAAGCTGATGACCAAAAACGGTGCCCGCATCATCGACAGAAATGAGAGAAAGCTGTCGCTGGAAAACCTCGGCATTACCGACATTTCTCCGCTTGCGGGCATGACACAGCTTTCGTCGCTCATCATTTCGGGCAACGACATTTCGGACATTACCCCTCTTCGCGGTCTGACCTCGCTGTGCGTACTTAATCTTTCCGGCAACAACATAGCAGACCTTTCTCCGCTGAGAAAGCTGACCAACCTTACATGGCTCTTCCTCTCGGACAATAATATCTCCGACCTCAGCCCGCTTGCCGCGCTGACCCGTCTGACCAACCTCGACCTGAGAAACAACCGCATTTCCAACGTGATGGCACTCGGGTCTCTTGTGAAGCTTTCCAATCTCAGACTGGGCGGCAACCCCGTTTCCGGAGACGACCTCCAGTGGCTGGACGAGATTCTTCCGGACTGTGACGGAATTAACCACTGAAACGCAAACAGCGACCGATTCCCAAGGCTATGGGAGTCGGTCGCATTCTTTTGCTTATTGTTCAGTTTGTGTTGGGGTCAGTGCTTGCCTGCGTTGATGTAGTTGGCCGCGCCAAAGGCGGCGACTGCACCGTCAGAGGCGGCTGTCACAAGCTGACGCAGGGGCTTGCTGCGGCAGTCACCGGCGACAAAAAGCCCGGGAATACCTGCGCTGCAGTCCTCTCCCGCAAGGGCATAACCGCCCTCGTCCAGCGGCACGATGCCCTTGAGCAGAGCGGTGTCGGGTGAAAGGCCGATGGCGATGAACACGCCGCTCACATCAAGATGGCGGGTGCTTCCGTCGCGGAAAACCACGTCAAGACCCTCAACGTGCCTGTCGCCTGTTATCGCGCTGAGCTGAGCGTCCAGCACCGCCTCTATGCGGGGGTTATTAAGGACGGCTTCTGCCAGCACCCTGTCGCCGCGGAATTCGTTGCGGCGGTGGATAATGTATACCTTCTCGCACAGGTTGGCAAGGTACAGCGCGTCCTCCAGCGCGGTGTTGCCGCCGCCTATTACGGCAGCGGTCTTGCCGCGGTACATTGCGCCGTCACAGGTGGCGCAGTAGGAAACTCCGCGTCCGTTGAAGCGTTCCTCGCCCTCGCAGCCCAGAGACCGCCGTGCGGCACCTCCCGCAAAAATGACTGCGGGGAATGTGGTGCTGCCCTCGGTGGTGGTTACGGCAAAGCCGTCCTCCTGCCGCTCAATGCTCAGCACGTCCTCAAAGCGCAGCTCCGCGCCCTGTGCGGTTGCCTGCTCGTAAACGGCATTGGCAAGGGTTGCGCCGTCAATGCCGGGCATACCCGGGTAGTTGTCCACGGTGGGGGAGACGATAATCTGCCCGCCGTAGATGGAGCGCTCAAAGATGACCGACTGCAGTCCTGCGCGCTGCACATATATTGCCGCCGTCAGTCCGGCGATGCCTGCGCCGATTATACATACGTCCATTTGTATATTCCTTTCGTCAGCCCTCCTTTGGGGAGGGCGTCTCCTATATTCCTTTAATCAGCTTTCCCCTGAGGGGAGCAAATAATATTGCATTACCAATCATTTTGCCAGAAGAGAACCGGTTTGTCAACAGTCTGCTTGACAGTAGGGCATCAGTGTATTAATATTATCGGTATAATTATAAAAAATGAGGTGTATACAAATGGAAATGAATGACAGCATACTCCGCGCACTGTACAACACCGTAATAGAGCGCAGAGATAACCCGCAGGAAGGCTCCTACACCTGCTATCTTCTGGATAAGGGTATGGATAAGATACTCAAGAAGGTGGGCGAGGAAGCCGCCGAGACCATCATTGCCGCAAAGAACGGCGCCGCCGAGGAGCTGACAGGTGAGATTGCCGACCTGATATACCACCTGATGGTCATGATGGTCAGCGCCGACCTGCCGCTGGAAGCAGTGCTTGCCGAGCTTGACAAGCGCAGCCTTAAGACCGGCAATCTCAAGACCTTCCACAACACCGACCACAACAGCTAAGAAAGTAATAAAACATTCAGCACAGGCAGGGGGGGGGAGAGTATGTTTGCGCGTCTGCACAGCATGGGTCTGAACGGCATCAATGCCTTCGCGGTGGAGGTGGAAGCCAGCCTTACACGGGGTCTGCCCCA
>SVPT01000057.1 GCA_015065695.1 Oscillospiraceae bacterium
TTCTCGGCGAAGAAGTTGATGGGTCTCTCAAGAATGCCAAAACGAACGAGCAGGTCGTTGATGATACCGCTGTCCATGGAAAGCATATCTCTCACTATACCGCAGACGATGATCCACGAAAGGAAGGGAGGGAGATAGGAAATGGTCTGTGCCAGCTTCTTAGGTGCTGCAAGACGCACTTCATTAAGAAGGATAGCAAAGAGAATAGCAAATACGAAGCTCAATACCAGATTAATAACGCCCATTGCAAGGGTGTTTCTGATAACATTGAGGAAGGTGTCGTTGGTGAAGAGTCTTTCAAAGTGCTTGAGACCGACCCAATCAGAACCCAGAAGACCCTTTGCGGGCTTGAAGTTCTGGAAGGCCATGATCCAGCCAAACATAGGTGCATAATAGAAGATTATGCCGTAGATAATAAAGGGAACTGTAAGCCAAATAAGCTCACGCTGCTTCTTCAGCTCTTTCTTGGTAACTTTTACCTTAATTTCAGGCTCTTTTTCCGCCTTATAGCGGCGTCTGCGTGCTTTTGCCTGCTTAATGGCTGCTGTATTGGTGTCCGACATTGACCGCTGCACATCCTTTCACGCAATAAGGGCGGCTGGCGTACAAATACACACAGCCGCCCTCGTTAATTTTATGCTATGACTTTGTAATTAGTACGGTGTACTATGGGCAATTAAATTGTCCGGGAAATGACAGTTTAATTATTTGCCCTCAGCGATAGCAACTCTTCTCTCGAGCTCTGCCTGAGCAGCATCAAGGAAGGTCTGAACGCCGAGCTTCTCGTACTCAGCCATGTAAGCGTTCCACTCGGACTCGAAGTCCTTAGCGATAACAACCTTAGCAAGCCACTCGTGCTTCAGGGTTGCCATGTCAGCCCAAACCTGACCAGCCTCAGTGTCGGTGGTGAGGTCGTTGGACCAGGACCAGAGGGGGAACCAGGGAGAATTCTCCTGAGAAGGATTGAGCATCTCAACATAGGTCTCGCAACCATAAGCTTCGAGGCACTCCTTAACTTCGGGCTTCATGCCTTCCATGAACTCACGGCCCTGGTTGCCAGGAGTAGCAGCGTTGATGCCGTCAAGGCTCATGCCTTCCCAAGCGGGGAGGTAGGAATAGGGGCAGAGGTTGTCAGCCTTGTAGGTAGCGTCAGCAGCCTTGTCGCGCATTTCCTGAGTGCGATAGAAGGTGCCATCGGTGTCGACGAGGTAGTCAACGCCTTCGATACCCCACTGACGGAGGGTCAGAGCATCGAGGTTAAGCATGTCGTTAACGAACTGCAGAGCGCCTTCGATGTCGTCGCAGCTGGTGGTGATGGAGAAACCGCCGGAAGCGTCCAGAGCGGAAGCACTGTGGTAGCGGTCAGTCTTGGTCTCGTCGATGACGATGCCCAGAGGAACGTAAGTGCGATCGGTCATGCCAGCGGTGTTCAGAGCGTCATGAACCTGCCAACCGAAGTTCCAGAACTGGTCAACCATACCGAGAACACGGCCGGTGGACAGCTTGGAGATATAGTCGTCATACTTCATGGTAGCGAACTCGGGATCGACAACGCCGATCTTGTACATCTCGTTCAGCTTGTTGAAGTAGTACTTAGCAGTGGGAGTGGTGTTGTAGTCGAAGACCTTCTTGGTAACGGGGTCAACGTTAACGCAACCGTCGTTGGGGAAACCGTCGAGGAACATGGGAGGATTCTCGAGGCAGTAGTATCTCCAGTCATCGGTCAGGATGGTGAAGGGGATAACGGAAGTGCCGTCTTCCTCAGTGGGGTTAGCCTCATAGTATCTCTGGAGCAGGTCGAAATACTGATCGAGGGTCTTGATTTCGGGATAGTTGTCCCAAGCGAGAACGCGAGTCTGGATCCACCAAGCCTCGTCGTTGTGATAGGTAGCGGTGTCACGGCCATTGATGATGCCGAACTGGGGGATAGCGTAGATGTGGCCATCTTCCTTGCGGACCTTGTTCCACTCGGACTCGGGCAGCCAGTTCTTGATGTTGGGATAGTCGTCCCAATACTCGTCGATAGCTACGAGAGCACCGGCGTCAACCATCATCTGATATCCGTCGGAAGCTTCGATCATGTCGGGATACTCGCCAGCAGCGACCATAACGCCGATTGCTTCTTCAGCGGTCTGACCGGTCAGCCAAGTCTCCTTGATCTTAGCGCCATAAAGCTCAGCGAGCTTTTCCTGAACGGCGTTGCCGTCGTTGATTTCAGAGCCGGGCATTGCGATAAACATATCGAATTCCTTGACTCCGCCTTCTTCGGCCTCTTCCTTCTTGCAGCCAACGAGGCAGCAAGTAAGGGTCAGGACTGCCAGCAGCATTGCCAGCATACGGGTGATGTTCTTCTTCATTTCTGCAGAAACCCCTTTTCTAAAATTTCAGCATTCGGGTTTTCCCGCCCCGAATAACCAAATCTATTTTACAAACAATTCACAATTCTCTCAACACTACAAACTGCATTTCTTACCCCAAATAATACCCATAAATTATTAATCCTCTTTAATAAATAGATATTCATAATTATCCGTGCTTTAATATATGAACACATTATGAACAAAATTACCGCCTGCAACATAACTTTGCGCTAATATTGAAAGAACTCCGCAATTATCGTCAATCGCATTAAAAAGCAAAGGAAATTTGGCTTACCTAAGCCAAATTTCCTTTATACATCAACATGAATTATGCCTGCGTACCGCGTCTTCTGGTGTTCTTTCTGTACTGTGTGGGGGTGTGTCCTATCTGGCTGACAAATTTGCTGATGAAGTAATCCACACTTTGGTAGCCGACTGCCTCTGAAATCTCATATACCTTCAAATCTGTATGGATAAGCAGCTCGGCGGAGTTGTTGATTCGCACCGTATTCAGATAGTCCTTGAAGGACATTCCGAAGTGCTTTTTGAAAAGCTGACCCAGATAGGCACTGTTTATAAAGAAGCGCTCGCCGAGCTGCTTGAGGCTGATGTTGGTCATGTAATGCTCGGCAATCTCCCGCTCCACCTGAGTAAGAATACCGCAGCCGGTCTGGGAATTTATCTGGGAAAGATAATCGGCATACTCACAGCAGAATTTTGAAAAATGTGCCGCGCTGCCTCGGACAACACCTTTGTCAAATGCATTTTCTATTATATAATTGACCGCTTCCTGCTGGTCCAGATTGCTGTCGCGCTCTACTGCTATATGTATAAGCTGGAAAAGTATATAGCTGATATTCATACTGATAAAGCGGTGATCCATGCTGGATTCGCCCATGTAGCGATACAGCGCATCGACCGCCTGCTCTATTTCTCCCTGACTGCACTGCTCAATAGCGGAGACCACCGCGTCAAGGCGGCGTTTCATCTCGCCATAGGCTTCGCTTGACAGCTCTGCTCTCATACGCTGCTGATCTGCCACGCAGAGCGTGCCGTTATCCTGAAAATCCTGCATGAATTTCGCAATATTTGCCGAGCGGTAGGACTCCGAGAGGTCCTCTATCCTTTCCACCTCGCTGCCCACCTGTATCAGTATGCGGCACTCCACTACAGCCTCTGCCCTTGCCGCAAGCCAGCCGAAATACTGCTGCTCGGTCATGGACTGTTCCTGTGCCAGCGCACTGCAGTATACCATACCCACATCGTAGCAGCTTTCGCTCTTGTTGACATCGAATATGATATGGTTAGAATGCTTGCCAAACAGGGCACGCAGACCGGAATACAGCTTCCGCTGCATTCCCCGCCGCTCCTTCTCGTCCTTCCCGTTAAGCCTCGGGTCGGACATATCCAGTTCTATATTGATATAGCGAATACCGCTGGAAAGGCTCAGATGCTCCCGCACATAGCTTAGGTTGATTTCATCATACTTACCCACAATAAGCGGCAGCAGATTGCGCTCCAGCATGGCACTGTCGCGCAGCTGCTCCTCCGCCTCGTTCATACGCTGCTGCTCGCACTTGGCCGAAATGCCGCGAAGCAGCCTGAGCAGCTCATCTTTATTGATTGGCTTTACAATATAGTCCTGACAGCCGTACTGCATTGCCGTTTTGGCATAGTCAAACTCCTGGAAACCGCTAAGGACGACAAAATGAACGTCATTCATGCCCTTTTCGCGTATGGTCTGCAGAAGCTGCAGTCCGCCCATTCCGGGCATCTGAATATCGGCAATGATCAGATTGACGGGAAAATCCTTCATTATTTCCAGAGCCGCCAGTCCGTCAGCCGCTTCTCCGATTATATGAAAACCCTCTGCTTCCCAATCCACCAGCACCCTCAATCCCTGCCGGATAAAGGGCTCGTCGTCTACTATCAGAACATTAAGCATATGTCACCTTCCTGATATTAATCGCGCTGTGCTGTACTCTTACAAAACAAGGCAGTTTCGATTGATTCTGCGCCGCAAAGCTATCCCTTGGGGTGTTCCGTCAACTTTGCAGGTTTTCCGTAGGAATACTGATGGTTATGCAAGTGCCTGCGCCTTCCTCGCTGTCCAGTTCAAAATCAACGGCATCGTCCGCGCAGTTTTTCAGACGCAGACAGGCATTCATAATGCCGATGGATTTTGACCCGCTGAGCGAATCGAATGTGGCAGTGCGCATTTCTTCCAGAATTGCCGCGCCGCGCTCCTCACTCATTCCCGCGCCGGTATCTTCAATATATATGCGCAGCATTCCGTCATACTGCTCGACCGAGAGTATGATGATGCAGTTGCGCTTTACGCCCTCTACGCCATGGACGCAGGCGTTTTCCACAAAGGTAACGAGGGTCAGCTTGGGTATGCGGTAGTTGGCGCAGTCGGGTGCCATTTCCACGCGGAAGGAAAGCCTGTCGCCAAAGCGGTACTGCTGCAGTCTGAGATAGCTTTCCGCAAAGGCAACCTCGTCCGCCACCGTAACCAGATCATCGCCCCAGTCGGTGGATTTGCGCATCATTACCGCAAGCTGTTCAATGACCTGCGCGGTCTCGTCTTCCCTCTTCAGCAGACTGCGCATACGGATGCTTTCCAGCGCATTGAACATGAAATGGGGATTTATCTGGCTGTGAAGTGCCTGCAGCTCCGCACGCTGCTTCTGCAGCTCGTTCTCCTGACGGCGAAGCTGTTCTTTATATATGTTTTCTATCAGCTCTTTTATCTTGGCCGCCATCAGGTTATAGTGGCGCACAAGGTCGCCCACCTCGTCCTTTGACGGCACCATGTCAATACCTTCGTACTGTCCCTCCTTGACCATCTCCATATGACGGGAAAGCACCTTGAGACGGCGGGTGATGGAGTGGGTCAGTATATATATCGCGGTAAAGGGCAGCAGAAGATTTATGAAAACGATAGTCGCAAAAAGCTCCTTGTGGGAGCGAAGTATGTCGGCAACACCCAGTGAGCTGCTGCTCTCGCTGGGGAAGAAATAGACCTGCCACGGCTCACCGCACACGCTGTATTCAAATGAACGCACAGCCTTGTCAATGTCCAGCTCGCTCTTGCTGTGGAAGGGCATTACGCCGTTGGAGTTATCGGTATTGGAGAAAAGGATATTGTCGCCCCAGCAGATATACACGTCTGCGCTGTAGTGCTGCTCTGCCAGCATACGGCTGCAGTAGGCATAGCTGACGTCCAGCTTTATCAGACGCTCCCACACACGCGGGTCGGATTTTGTGTAGTCAAGCCGACGTATCAGCGATATGGTACGCTGGTTGCGGACGATGTCGTCATCATAGTAGGCGTACATCAGCGCTTCCTTGCCCGACTGGGTAAAATACTTATACCAGCTTTCGTCCTGCACAGAGGAGGTCTTGCCGATATAGCCGCCGTCAAGCAGCGTATCGTTGTTGCTGTAGAACACTATTCTCTTTATGTATGTGTTATTGCCATAGACCACGTTCAGGGAATCGATGGCGTCCAGATACTCTTCGTAGAATTCGTGGGCGTCCTCATATCTGGTGTCAAGGAAGTCATACAGCTCACTGTTGGTATAGAAGGTGGCAGTCATATCGTTCAGGCTGTCCATCATGTTGTCGAGATAGCTTTCCGTTGACTTTGCCACGTCGTCCATCATGGAGTCCACACGCTGCTGCTCTGCCTTGTATATCACCGACCAGAAGATAAGGTCGGTGCCTATGACCGGCACAAGCACGCACAGAACACATATCAGTATCATCTTCGTGCGCAGCTTGAGATTATCGGTAAAGCGGTTTATCAGCGACACCGTGCCTCTGATTCCCCGCCGTCCGGTCGAAGTCTTTGTTCCCGCTTCTTTACCCTGACGCTTTTTCGCTCTCATAGTTTTCTCCGTTGTTTCCTCACCCGGTCGGGTTATCTTACTATTCTTCCTCTGCTTTCAGTTCTTCCTGCTCAAGCTCTTCCAGTGTGGGCATGGGTGCAAAGGGAGCGGACACAGGAGTGCCGACGTATATCTCCCTCTCCTCCACAGGCTCGGTGGGCTTTTCGGGCATATACTTTGCAAAGACCTTTACGAATATCTCTGCCTTGAGGTAGGGTATTATTGTAATATTGCAGAAGAGCAGCACAAACAGCAGCTCGGGGTAGAAAATCCAGACAAGCAAGGGAGAAAGCTGCACCGCCAGCAGGGCAAGGCTGCGGGGCAGATTCATCACGCTGAGGATAAAGGAATTTTTCAGCGTGCGCCTGATGGGGTTTTCAAACTGTGCCTGCAGCGGCATTATGTAGTTGCCGATAAAGGTCAGTATGACGGTCATGATGATAAGCGTTGTCCATGATATGCTCTCGTTGTTCAGGTCCAGATTGTAGAGCAGGTTGTAGTCCACAAACAGCAGGGCGATGACCACTGCCATAATCAGCCAGAGACCGGTTGCTTTCCAGAAGTTCTGACCGAAGGCTTTGAAATAGGTGGGCAGGATTCCTCTGTCTATCTCCTCATGCCGTGCCAGCTTGAGAAGCACATAGTAAAGTGCCGACATGGACGCACCCACAGTGACTACGGGAATACAGCACACTGCCGCGACAATACCCAGTATGACTATGTCCGCCAGACGGCTCATAAAGTTGAAAAACGGACTGCCTATCTTGAAAATGTTCATAGCTTAAATACTCCTTTTGACGATTGAAAGCAGCGGATTCTGCCGTTTTGCCGCTTTTTCGCATAATATTCTAATGTATATAATACCCTATATTGAGGTCGGTTGTCAATTCAATTCTGTATTGAAAAGCAATCACTCTTCTGCCATAATATTCCTGTGAGGGCTGCACGCCCTCCGTCGCCTGTTGAAATTATTCGCAAAGGAGTGAACGCGATGTCAAAGTTATTTACTGTACTGGTCATGCTGTTTTTCCATGTTCTGGACGACTTCCGTCTGCAGGGTATTCTGGCTGATATGAAGCAGAGGTCATGGTGGAAGGAGCAGGAGAAGAAGGAGAAGGAAAAACAGGAGCAGGAGAAGAAAGAGGCACAGGACAATAAGGATACGCAGAAAAAACAAAACAGCGAGCTTTACCGCCACGACTACATTATCGCGCTGTTCATACACAGCTTCAGCTGGACATTTATGATAATGCTGCCGCTGGCTTATCATCAGGGCTTCTCCCCCAACGGCTTGTTCCTCGCTGTCTTTGCCGCAAACCTTGTCATTCATGCCGTTGTTGACCATCTGAAGGCAAATGCGAAGAAAATCAACCTGATAACCGACCAGCTTATCCATGTTGCTCAGATAGTGCTTTCAGCATACATCGTTCTCTGGCTTGCCGCCTGACGCGCAACGCCCGCAAACCGATAACACAAAAATAATCCCGCAGAGAAACGCGCTCTCTGCGGGATTGTTCTTTTGACATTCTTTTGTGTATGTAAGAAATCCGTATTCAGGCTATTGCTTCTTTATCGTTTTCAGGTATTCCAACGCCTGCTCGCATTGGGGCTTGTCTGTGCCCCATACGCTGACAGACAGCAATTCGCCCGCGGCATAGTATCCGACATAGATGACGTAAAGCATCTGATTTCCCATGGTTACATTGTTCTCATACATCTTCACCGCAAATCCGCTAAGGCTGTACGGCTCTGCATCTCTCTGCACCGCTGTCGGCGGTATTGAACTCATGTAGGCTTTTTCCATCACCTGTTCGGGCGCAAGCACACCGTCACGCTCCGCATGGAAGGGCGTTGCGCGGATTGTCAGGTCGCTGCCGTCAGGGAAAAACACATACTGCCCGTCGGCTTCATTGTATTCTCCGTTCCAGTCCTTCGGCATGGAAATCTGCCAGTTGCAGGACAGACTGTAGGTTTTCATCTTTATTCTCCTCCGATTCTGTCGCTCACCGCTTGAAGGTCTTTTCAATGGCTTTCATTTCCTGGAAGGTCAGCCGTCTGCCGCAACGGGGGCACTGCAGCTCGGTCCATATGAACTGCACATCACCGACCAGCAGACCGTCTTCGCTGGAAAAATCAAACTGTGCCGCTTCGGGAGAATTGGAATTGACAACGCGGGTCATGTCCACCTTTTCCAGCCGCTCGCCGCAGTTGGGACAGTAGTGCCGCTTAAGGCGGAATATCGGTGACTGGAACATCTTCTTTACGCTTAACATTTCTCGGCTGCACCTCTTTCTGTACAGTAAAAGCTGATATTTCCTGTAAAGTGACTATACCAAAACGGCAGGCAAAAGTCAATGGCGGACTGTGTTTGGCTGACGATGCAGCAAAGCCCGCGCCGGAATAAAACGGCGCGGGCTTTGCATTGTTTATCGGTTCACTATGGGTTTTCAGCGATTACACCTCAACCGGCTGAATGTTCCATATCTCCTTGGCGTATTCCGCAATGGTACGGTCGGAGGAGAACCAGCCTGCGTTGGCGATGTTGAGCCAGCACTTGCGGGCAAAGGCATATTTGTCGCCAAAGTCACGGTTGAGCCGCAGACGTGCCTCCATGTAGGGGCGGTAGTCCAGCAGCAGGAAGAAGTTATCGGCATAGGGATATGCGCCGCTGTGCAGCAGGGTGTCCTTAAGCTCGGCAAAATAGCCTGTGCCGCCGTCGGAGAGGGTGCCGTCGGTCAGTGCGTCAAGCACTCTGCGAATGAGCGCATCGCTGCTGTATATTGCCTCGGGATTGTAGCCTCCCGCACGGGCAGCGTTGACGTCCTCCACCCTTGCGCCGAAGATGTAGTTGTTCTCCTCGCCAGCCTCCTGCACAATTTCTATATTCGCACCGTCGTAGGTGCCGAGGGTGACTGCGCCGTTGAGCATCAGCTTCATGTTGCCGGTGCCGCTGGCTTCCTGACCTGCGGTGGAAATCTGCTCGGAGATGTCAGCAGCCGCAACAAGCTGCTCGGCATAGGATACATTGTAGTTGGAAACGAACACTACCTTGATATACTTGCTGACAACGGGGTCGTTCTCCACCAGCTCTGCAATGGCATTGATGAGCTTGATGATGCCCTTGGCTCTTCTGTAGCTGGAGGCAGCCTTTGCGCCGAAGATGAATGTGGTGGGGCGCATATCGGTCAGCTCGCCGTCCTTTATCATGAAGTACATTCCCAGAATGGACAGTGCGTTGAGAAGCTGACGCTTGTACTCATGCAAACGCTTGATCTGAATATCAAATATGGTGTTGGGGTCAATGGTGATGCCGTCATGCTTGAGGATATATGCAGCCAGTGCCTCACGGCGGGTCTGCTTTACCTGCATGAAGCGGTCGAGCACTGCCTTGTCATCGACAAACTTTGCAAGACCCTTGAGCTGGGAAAGGTCGGTGAGCCATTTATCAGAGCCCAGCAGCTCGGTGATGAGGGCGGAAAGCTGCGGATTGCACAGTCCCAGCCAGCGGCGCTGGGTGATGCCGTTGGTCTTGTTCTGGAAGCGCTCGGGGAACACCTTGTACCAGTCGGCAAGGACACTCTCCTTGAGTATCTCGGTGTGCAGCGCGGCAACGCCGTTGACGTAGGTGGAGCAGTAGACAGCCAGATTTGCCATGTGCAGGCGGGTCTTTATCTCAACACCCTCCCAGCCGGTCTGTACAATTGCCATGCGGTCGATTATCTCCCTTGCAACGCCGCGGGAGGCAAGGTCGGCACGCATTCTTCTGTCCAGCTCAAGAATGATGGCGGCACAGTCGGGGATAACCTCGCCGATGAAGTCCCAGTCCCACTTCTCCAGTGCCTCGGGCAGTACGGTGTGGTTGGTGTAGTTGAAGCAGCGCAGGGCGATGGCTATTGAATCATCCATGCTCATACCCTCCTGCGCGGTAAGCAGACGCACCAGCTCGGGTACGCAGATTACCGGGTGGGTGTCGTTAAGCTGTACGGTGAGCAGCTCGGGCAGGCGGGAAAGGTCGCTGCCGTGGGCTGCCTTGTATGCGCGGAGCATATCCTGCAGAGATGCGCTGCAGAAGAAATACTGCTGCTTGAGGCGCAGCACACGACCCTGACGGGTTTCGTCGTTGGGGTAAAGCACACCGCTGATGTCCTCGGCGGCAGTCTTTTCGCTGACCGCCTCGGTGTACTTGCCCTCGTTGAACTTATCAAGATCCATCTCGGTCATCGGCTCTGCCTGCCACAGGCGCAGTGTGCCGATGTTGCTGGTGCCGTAGCCGATTATCGGCATATCGTAGGGGACGGCGCGGACGATGTGGGTCTTGTCCCACCGACCGAAGCGCACTGTGACCGCCAGATCCTCTCTGCGCACCGACCACGGGTCACCGAAGCGGGACCAGTCGTCCAGCTTCTCGCGCTGGAAGCCTTCTTCAATGGTCTGCTTGAACAGACCGAAGCGGTAGCGTATGCCGTAGCCGTCCAGCGGCAGGTTGTGGGTGGCTGCGCTGTCAAGGAAGCAGGCGGCAAGACGACCCAGACCGCCGTTGCCCAGTGCCGCGTCCTCTATGTCCTCAAAGGTGCTGATGGAAATGCCGCTTTCGGAAAGCAGCTTATCCACCTCATCGGTCAGACCCAGACACATCAGGTTGTTGTATATGGCTCTTCCCACGAGAAATTCGGCGGAAAGGTAGCACGCTCTGCGGGTATGCTCATGTGCCTGCATACTCTTCTGCCAGTTTTCGCTGATGCCGCCCATGACAGCGCGGGAAACTACATCATGCAGCTCCTGCGGGGAGAGGTCGGAAAGCTCGCGGCTGTACAGGCAGCGTGCCAGCAGCTTTGTGCTCTGCATTATCTGTTCGACGTTTACTTTAGCCATGTCATAAGTCCTTTCTTTCGGGGAGGTGAAATATCTTTCTGCTTGATTAATCTCTTCGGTAGATTTCGCAGTATTTTCTCAGCTTTGCGGCAAGCTCGGGGGTGCAGACATCGGCAGACATACGCCACTGCCAGTTGCAGCCCAGCGTGGAGGGGGTGTTCATTCTCGCCTCCGAGCCAAGCCCGAGTATATCCTGCATGGGCGTTATCACCGTATCGGCAACACTGCTCAGCGCGGTGCATATCATCGCCCAGTTGAGGGGAAGCGCGCGCCCTGCTCTGGTATACTGCTTTGCAAAACGCACGTCCTTGCGCCTTGCGTGAGCAGCCCAGCCCAGTGTGGTGTCGTTATCGTGTGTGCCGGTATAGACGATGCAGTTCCGCGGGTAATGGTGGGGCAGGTAGTCGCTGTCACCGTCTGCGTCAAAGGCAAACTGCAGCACCTTCATGCCCGGGTAGCCGCTCTGGCGGAGCAGCTTCCTTACCGAATCGTCAAGGAAGCCCAGATCCTCCGCGATTATGCGCCGCTCGCCCAGCTCTGCTTTTATCACACGGAAAAGCTCTATGCCGGGACCCTCGCGCCACTGACCAATCCGTGCGTTGTCCATGCCGTAGGGTATGCAGTAGTAGCCGGCAAAGCCACGGAAGTGGTCTATTCTCGTTACGTCGTACAGTCTTTCACAGGAGGCTATGCGGCGCACCCACCAGCGGTACCGCTGGTTTTTCATTGCCTCCCAGTTGTACAGCGGGTTGCCCCAAAGCTGACCGTCCGCGGTAAAGCAGTCGGGCGGGCAGCCTGCAACCTCTATGGGTATCAGGTCTTCGTCCAGCATGAACAGCCCGGGACTTGCCCACACGTCCGCGCTGTCCATGGCGACGTATATGGGCAGGTCGCCTATTATCTCGACTCCGCGCTCGTTGGCGTACTGCTTAAGCTCCGTCCACTGGCGGAAAAATAGGTACTGGGCTGCCTTGTGGAAATCCACGTCGGCGGCAAGACGTTCTTTTGCTTCCTCCATGGCGGCAGACTCTCTGCGGCGCAGCTCTTCCGGCCACTCCGTCCATGAAACACCGCCGTTGTCGTACTTTATCGCCATGAAGAGGGCATAGTCCTCCAACCAGTCGGCTTCCGCCTTGCAGAAATCGGCATAGTCCTCGGGGGGCGCGGTCAGCAGCCGCCCGCAGGCCTTGCGCAGGAGGATATTTCTGCTTTCATACATCAGCCCGAAATCCACCGCGAGGGGGTCGCTGCCCCATTCGAGGGCTTCGCACTCTGCCTTTTCCAGCAGACCGTCCTCTATCAGGCGGTCGGGGTCGATGAGGTAGGTGTTGCCCGCAAAGGTGGAGAAGGACTGATAGGGGGAATCGCCATAGCTGGTGGGGCAAAGGGGCAGTATCTGCCAGAAGCTCTGTCCCGCCTCAGCCAGAAAATCCACAAACTCCCGCGCCTGTCTGCCCACGGTGCCTATGCCGTAGGGGCTGGGCAGCGAGGTTATATGCAGCAGCACACCGCTGCGGCGTCTTGCCTTTTTCTGTGTTTTCTTCATTAAATGCTGTCACCTGCGTTCTGTGCATTCGGTACACGATTTATGCTTTCCCAATCGTTTCCGGAATATGTACACATATTTATATCATACCGCATGGGGGTTGTCAATTCCGTCAGCCCCTCTTCAAATTACTAAACTTTCTTTATATTACGAGTATATTGCCTGTCTGTACATAATGCTCTATAATAATTGCAAGGAAATACTGTGAAAGGACACAAGGTGACAGCATGGCAGACGGAATAATGATACTGGGCGCACCGGGCGCGGGCAAAACCACCCTTGGCGGCATTGTCGCACAGCGGCTTGGCTGCACATTCATCGACATTGACGAATACATCTGGCGCAAGGACACCGAGCAGCCCTACACCGCCATGTACTCCCGCGAGGAGAAGATTGCGCGGGTGGCGGCGGCTGTGCCCGCCGACGGGCGGTTTGTGATGGCAGGCTCGATGAACTCATTCCATGAGCATTTTGACCATCTTTTCCGTCTGGCGGTGTTTCTCGATGCTGACTGCGCACTGCGGGTGCGGCGTGCGCATGAGCGTGCTGTGCTGCGTTTCGGGGAGAGGGTAGCCGAGGGCGGTGACCTTTACGAGCATCACCGCAGCTTTCTTGATGCGGTTGCGGGCTACAGCGAAAACCGCGGCGGCATGACCCTGCAGGGGCACGCCCAGTGGCTTGCCCAACTTACCTGCCCGATACTGCGGCTGGACGGCGGCGATGCTCTGGAAAAGAACGCGAAAATCATCATTACCGCCTGCTGTGCGGAGGAGTAACGCAAATGAAAGACATACAGTACACCATACGGACGATGCAGCCCTCGGAATACAGCTTGCTTGAGGATTTCCTCTATGAAGCCATATTTATCCCGGAGGGTGTTGAGCCTCCTCCCAGAGAGATAACCAGACAGCCTGAATTGCAGGTATACATTGATGGTTTCGGCAGCGGGACGGCTGACCGTGCCCTTGCGGCAGAAGTTGACGGGCGCATTGTGGGCGCGGTGTGGGTGCGTATCATGGACGACTACGGACACATCGACGACCGCACCCCCTCCTTTGCCATCTCGCTGTACAAGCCCTACCGTGGCTGCGGCATCGGCACAGCGCTGATGAAGGAGATGCTTGCGCTGCTGCGCAGGGAGGGCTTCCCGCAGGCTTCGCTTGCTGTGCAGAAAGCCAACTACGCTGTGGGTATGTACAAAAAGGTCGGCTTCGCTGTTGTTGGTGAAAACGACGAGGAATATATAATGATATGCAGATTTGCGGAGGAGTAACACAATGGACGTAAAGCTAATCCGCGCTTCGGTACAGGACGCGGAAACCATATGGAAGATGCAGCTTCGTGCCTTTGCCCCGCTGCTGGAAAAGTATCAGGACACCGACACCAGCCCGGGCTGCGAGCCGCTGGATAAGGTTATCGCACGGCTGGAGCAGGATTTTTCATACTACTATCTGATTGAGCAGGGCGGCGAAATTGCGGGGGCTATTCGGGTGGTGGTGCCGCCTGAGGGCTTCAAGCGCATCTCCCCCATCTTCGTGCTGCCCGAGCATCAGGGAAAGGGCATTGCGCAGGCGGCGATTACAGCCGCAGAGGAGCTGCACGGCAGCAGCGGCTGGGAGCTTGGCACCATCAGGCAGGAGCCGCGTAACTGCTACCTCTACGAAAAGATGGGCTACCGCAGACTGGACAGGGAGATGGTAATAAACGACCGTCTGACACTGGTATTCTACGAGAAGCCGTAAAGAATAAAGAAAGCAAAAAACCCGACCATCGCGTCAGCGCGGCGGTCGGATTTTTTGCGATTGAATGGAGGAAAAATATGTCAGGTGGGTTTAGTCATAATTAAGTGTGCCGTTATTCGCTTTCGCCGTAGCGGGCATCAAGCAGCACCTCGTAGAGGGAGCTGGCGGGGCGTACTTCGGCGCGGGCGGTGTCGCCAAAGGTCATGCACACGGGATTTGCAATGCTGAAGGTGTCCCAGCGGGGCAGTTCCTTTTCGTCAGAGCCCATGCCGTTGGGGTCTCCGGTCTTGATGAAGTTTGCCCAGTAGTCGCACATCTGGCGGGCAAGGTCGTAGTGATGACCGATGAAGGGTCTCCAGCACTTGGCGAGGGATTCAAAGAAGAACCACAGGTCAACCGAGTGGAAGCAGCCGGGGTTATCCCAGCCGGGAATGTCGGTCTCGAAGCTGTA
>SVPT01000058.1 GCA_015065695.1 Oscillospiraceae bacterium
GCGGCTGTGCCGGAGGACAGGGCCTGTATGCGCCCGGGCAGGGCTTTTTCCCGGAATATACCTCCGGATATTTCCTGACCGGTGAAAACACACAAATGATTGTCAGCCGCGGTCTGGGAAACAGCCTGTTCCCGCAGCGTCTGCTCAACCGCCCCGAGCTGGTGGTGGTCGAGCTGGAAAGAGTATAAAGGCTATATAAAGGAAAAGCAATGAAACTGAACAACGATTGCACCATAGCCGCCATCGCAACAGGACAGGCCGCAGGCGGTATCGGCGTGGTGCGTATTTCCGGCCCCGAGGCGCACGCCGTTGCCGACCGTGTTTTTAAAGCGGCGGACGGTGTGCCGCTGACACGATCGGCGGGGTACCAGGCCCATTTCGGTCATGTCAGCTGCGACGGCTGGCAGGACGAGGCTGTGGCGCTGGTCTTCCGCGCACCCCACAGCTACACAGGCGAGGACGTGGTGGAGCTTTCCTGTCACGGCGGTCTGTACAATACACGAATGACTCTGCGCGCCTGCCTTGAGGCGGGTGCGGAAAACGCCGAGCGGGGTGAATTCACCCGCCGTGCCTACGAGAACGGCAAGCTTTCGCTGACACAGGCGGAGGCGGTCATGGCAGTCATCGCTGCCCAGGGCAGGCAGGCGGAAGCCGCCGCGCAGAGGGCACAGGAGGGCCGCCTTTCCGCTGTGATAGGGGAGAGGATAGAGGCTCTGCAGGGTATTGCCGCCCGCATTGCAGCGTGGTGTGACTTCCCCGACGAGGACGACGTGCCGGAGGTTTCGGTGGATGGCATAATTGCCGCGCTGGAGCAGGAGCGGGATAACCTGGAAACGCTGGTCAAAAGCGGTGACGTGTATGCACTGTCAAACGGCATAGACACCGTCATATGCGGACGCCCCAACGTAGGTAAATCTACGCTGATGAATCTGCTATCCGGCTGTGAACGTAGCATCGTAACCGATATTCCCGGTACCACTCGCGACGTGGTGGAGCAGCAGGTCACGCTGGGTGACTGCATTCTGCGCCTTTCGGACACCGCCGGTCTCCACGATACCGACGACATTATCGAGGCTATCGGCGTGGAACGCACACAGAAACGCATTGAGAACGCCGCTCTCGTTATTGCGGTGTTTGACGGCTCGGAGCCGCTCTGCGAGGACGACCGCAGGCTTATCGACCTGCTTGAGAAGCGCAGCTGTCCGTGTATTGCGGTTGTAAATAAAAACGACTTAGAGCAGAAGCTGGACACTGCACAGCTGGAACGGTGCTTTGGAAGCTGCATATATCTCTCCGCCGCTCAGGGCAATGGACTGGCTGAGCTGGAGGGTGCGGTCATGCAGGTGACCGAGCTGGAAAAGCTGGACGCCGCCTCCGCTGTGCTTGTGACAGAGCGGCAGCTTCAGTGTGCCCGCCGTGCATATGATTGTATAAAGAGTGCGGCAGAGGATGCACGCTTCACCACTCTGGACGCGGTGAACATACTGGTCTTTGAGGGAATTGATCACCTGATGGAATTGACTGGCGGGTCAGTGACAGAATCGGTGATAGACGAGATATTTTCAAAATTCTGCATAGGAAAGTAAGGTATAACTATGTCATATCAGGCACAGGGCTACGATGTGGCGGTCATCGGTGCGGGTCATGCGGGTATTGAGGCCGCTTTGGCTTCGGCGCGTTTGGGCTGCAGTACGATCATTTTTACAATCAATATGGACGCTGTGGGCAACTGCCCCTGCAATCCCGCCATCGGCGGCACTGCAAAGGGACATCTGGTTTATGAGATTGATGCCCTCGGCGGGGAAATGGGACGCGCTGCCGACCACGCCGCCATTCAGTGCAGAATGCTCAACCGCAGCAAGGGCCCCGCTGTGCAAAGCCTGAGAATGCAGGTTGACCGCAGGCGGTACAGCGACTATATGAAGCACACGCTGGAAAAGCAGCCCTCTCTGTTTGTCAAGCAGGCAGAGATAATCGCAATCGAAAAGGACGGCGAGGACTGGCTGCTGACTACCCATCTGGGCGCAATACATCGTGTGCGTTGTGTGGTCATTGCAACAGGCACCTTCCTCGGCGGACGTATATACATAGGTGACGTTAACTATGCAGGCGGTCCGGACGGAATGTTCCCCGCCACAAGGCTTGCTGAATCGCTGAAAGGGCTGAATATCAGCCTGCGACGCTTCAAGACAGGCACACCCGCCCGCGTGCTGCGCAGCTCCATCGACTATACCAATCTGGAGTGCCAGAATGGCGATGAACCGCCTGTGTGCTTCTCCGCGGACACCGAAACACCGCCCCGCAACGAGGTGCAGTGCTATGTTTCGTGGACGAATGAGCGCACCAAGCAGGTTATCATGGACAACATTCACCGCTCGCCGCTGTACGGCGGGGTGATTGAGGGTGTAGGTCCACGATACTGCCCCAGCATTGAGGACAAGGTGATGCGCTTCCCGACAAAGGAGCGTCACCAGTGCTTTGTTGAGCCATGCGGACTGAACACAGAGGAAATTTACCTGCAGGGAATATCCTCCTCACTGCCTGAGGACGTGCAGATTGCTCTCTACAAGACAATGGACGGTCTTAAGGACGTGCATATTATCCGCCCCGCATACGCCATTGAATACGACTGCGTTGACCCCACTGAGCTGCAGCCCACCATGGAATTCAAGGCGCACAGAGGACTGTTTGGCGCAGGACAGTTCAACGGCAGCTCCGGTTATGAGGAAGCTGCGGCGCAGGGACTTGTCGCAGGCATAAATGCAGCGCACAGCGTGCTTGGCCGAGAGCCGCTGGTGCTTGAACGAAGCAGCAGCTACATAGGCACGCTGATAGATGACTTGGTGACAAAGGGCGTAAACGAGCCATACCGCATGATGACATCACGAACTGAATATCGTCTGATTCTGCGCCAGGACAACGCTGCCCGCCGCCTTACTCCCATTGGCTACCGCATAGGCCTTGTCACGCAGGAACGGTACGACAAGCTGCTCCGCTTTGAACAGCAGCTTGCTGATGAACTGAAGAGAGTGAAATCCACCTCGCTTCCCGCCAGCGAAGAGGTCAACGCCGCTATTGTTTCACGTGAAACATCACCCATTACCGGCGGCGTGCGTATAGTGGAGCTGCTGAAACGTCCGCAGCTTGATTACGCTGCACTGGAGGCGGTTGATTATACCCGCCCCGACCTGCCAAAGGCTGTATTTGATGCGGCAGAGATAGAAATAAAGTACGAGGGCTATATCGAGCGGCAGCTTGCTGAGGTGCGCAAGATGAGAAAACTGGAAGAGCGTATTCTGCCTGACGACGTGGACTATACGTTTGTTGATGGACTGCGTCTTGAGGCGAGGGAGAAACTCAACCGCATCAGACCGCGAAGCATCGGGCAGGCGTCGAGAATTACGGGCATATCGCCTGCGGACATTTCAGTGTTGATGATATGGCTGTCCAAGCGCGAAAGAGGGTAAGTATGTATACAAAAGAACAACTGGAGCGTGCTATCGGCTGCGAACTGAGCGAAAAGAAGGTCGTGCAGCTTAATGAATATATAGAGATGCTGCTTGAGCGCAATCAGCAGACCAATCTGACCGCCATAACCGACCCGCAGGAAATGCTTGTAAAGCACATCGAGGACTGCGGAAAGCTGTGCGCGATGCTGAAAAGCGGCGAAAACATTCTGGACGTCGGTACAGGCGCAGGATTCCCGGGCATAATAATTGCTATTGTGCGTGATGACGTTAAAGTTACGATGCTTGACAGCATAGGTAAAAAGCTGGATTTTGTCGAAGAGGTGGTTGAAAAGCTTGGGCTGGAAGCGGAGATACGCAACGGCAGGGCAGAAATGCTTGGCAAAGATGCAGCTTTCCGTGAGCAGTATGACGTAGTAACCGCCCGCGCTGTTGCGGATATGGCAACGCTGGCTGAATTGTGTCTGCCAATAGTGAAGGTAGGCGGTAGAATGCTTGCTATGAAGGGTGCGAACGCACGACAGGAGCAAGAGGAAGCTGTCGGTGCTGCAACACTGCTGGGCTGCGATGATGGACAGGTAGTGGAATACAAGCTCTCTGACGGTAGTGAAAGAGGCGTAATCTGCTACGAGAAAATTAAGCAGACGCCCGATAAATATCCCAGAAACGCTGCACAGATAAAGAAAAAGCCATTGAAAAGTATTTGATGTTTCACGTGAAACATAACAGAAGAAGGGTCACGCAACAGATCTGGTGCGTGACCCTAATTTTGTGCGAAAAATTATGCGTAAGGGTTTATTTGTTGAATGTAATGTGCTATAATAAAGGAAAACGCTCGGAGGGGTGATGATTTGGGCAAGATTATTGCAATTGCCAACCAAAAGGGCGGCGTCGGTAAGACTACAACGTCGGTTAATCTGACCGCTGCACTGGGAGAACACAAGAAAAAATGCCTGATTATTGACTTGGATCCGCAGGCAAACAGCACCTCCGGCTTCGGTTTGGAGCGTCCTGACATGGCGCATTCGTCCTATGAGCTGATAATGGGGGAGGGGGACGTGCTTTCGCTGGTGCAGCCCACCCAGTGCCCCAACGTCAGCATGATTCCTGCCTGTATGGAGCTGGCGGGTGCCGATATTGAACTGGTCAGCGTTGAAAACCGCGAGATGAAGCTGAAAAACCGCATTGCGGTGCTGCGTGAGCGGTATGATTACATCATCATCGACAGTCAGCCCTCGCTGGGACTGCTGCCCATCAACGCACTTTGCGCGGCTGATACGGTGCTGATACCCATTCAGTGCGAGTTTTATGCGCTGGAGGGACTTTCCCAGCTTACATCAACCATTGCAAAGATAAAAAGACTGTATAACCCCATGCTGGAGATTGAGGGCGTGCTGATGACTATGTACGACAGCCGCTTGAATCTGACACAGGAGGTTGCGGCGCAGGTCAAAAAATACTTCCCGCGGCAGGTGTTCAAGACGACAATTCCGCGCACTGTGCGGCTTTCCGAGGCTTCAAGCTACGGTCAGCCCATGGCGATATTCGATAAGCGCAACAAGGGCGCGGTTGCCTACGACAGTCTGGCAAAGGAACTCATCAAGAGAAATCGATAAAACGTATGTGAAAGGGGGAAATACAGATGGCGCAGAGAAAAAGTGGTCTGGGCAAGGGTCTGGATGCGCTTTTTGCCGATAACAGCAGCGATTCCGGTCTGGAAGCGATAATGCTGCGTGTCAGCGAGATTGAACCCAACCGAAATCAGCCCCGCAGACAGTTCGATCAGGCGGCACTTGAGGAGCTTGCCGACTCAATCCGTGAGGTTGGTATCATTCAACCGTTGATTGTGCGTACAATTGCGGGTGGCGGATACCAGATAGTGGCGGGTGAACGCCGCTGGCGTGCCTCACAGATGGCAGGGCTGCAGGAGATTCCCGCAGTTATCCGTGAGCTTTCCGACAGGGAAGTTGCGGAGCTTGCACTGATAGAAAACCTCCAGAGAGAGGACCTCAACGCCGTAGAAGAGGCTGAGGGCTACAGGTATCTGGTCATTGAGTACGGAATGACGCAGGAACAGGTGGCTGAGAGGGTGGGTAAATCCCGTCCGGCGGTGTCAAATGCCGTTCGTCTGCTGGAATTACCCGATCAGGTGCTTGAAATGGTCAAGAAGGGCAGCCTCAGCGCAGGTCACGCCCGCGCAATCCTCGCACTGCCCACCGAAGAGGATCAGGTGCGTATCGCAGGCATGGCGGTGCGCAAGGGAATGACCGTCCGTGAGGTTGAAAAAGCCGTTAAAAAGGAAAAGGAAGAGGGCGGCGCACGCAAGCAGAAGGTGCAGAGCCGCGACAATTTCCTCGATGAGGTGGCAATTTCCCTTTCTGACGTGCTTCAGCGTAGGGTAAAGGTCTCCGGAACGGCAGAACGCGGCGTTCTTGAGGTGGATTTCTTCTCGCACGAAGAACTGGAAGCAATGGCAAATCTGCTGGCAGGTCTGAATCAATGGACCTCCAACAACTGAAATAAATAAAATTGGAGAGACGAAAAAATGCTTGATATTAGTATCATCAGAGCAAATCCCGATGAGGTTAAGGCTCGTTTGAACACCAGAAATGGCGATTACTCCGCCGATATTGACGCAATACTGGCTATAGACGCACAGCGCCGTGAGCTGACCCAGCTTATCGAGGGCAAAAAGGCCGACCAGAATGCCGCCAGCAAGCGTATTCCCCAGATGAAGAAGGCGGGTGAGGACACCACCGAGCTGATGGCAGAGCTGAAGAAGCTGTCCGAGGAAATCAGCGCAGGCTTCTCCAAGATTTCCGAGCTTGAGGCTCAGCAGAGAGAAATGCTGCTGGCTGTGCCCAATCTGCCCAATCCCGACGTTGCTGTCGGTCATGACGATGCCGACAACGTAGAGATTCGCCGTTGGGGCGAGCCCACCAAGTTTGAATTTGAGCCTCAGGCACACTGGGACATCGGTGCAGGTCTGGGCATTCTCGACCCCGAGTCCGCAGGCAAGGTCACCGGTACCCGTTTCCACTTCTACAGAGGTCTCGGCGCACGTCTTGAGCGCGCAATAATCAACTATTTCCTCAATACTCACACCGCAAACGGCTATACTGAGATATTCCCTCCCTTCATGGTCAGCCGCGATTCCATGGAAGGCACCGGTCAGTATCCCAAGTTTGTCCAGAACGAGGGCGCATACTCCGTCAACGGCGGCGAATACTACCTCATTCCCACCGCAGAGGTGCCTGTCACCAATATGCACCGTGAGGAAATTCTCGACGGAGCATCTCTGCCCCTCTATTACTGCGCATATTCCGCTTGCTTCCGCGCTGAGGCAGGCTCTGCGGGACGCGACACCCGCGGTCTTATCCGCCAGCACCAGTTCAATAAGGTAGAGCTGGTCAAGTTTGCGACGCCTGAGACCAGCTATGACGAGCTGGAAGAGCTGACTGCCGAGGCTGAGAAGGTACTGCAGGGTCTTGGTCTGCCCTACAGAGTAGTTTCCCTCTGCACCGGCGACCTGGGCTTCTGCTCCGCTAAAACCTACGACATAGAGGTCTGGATGCCCTCCTACGGACGATATGTTGAGATTTCCAGCTGCTCCAACTTCGAGGATTATCAGGCCCGCAGAGCGATGATCCGCTACAAGACCGACGTCAAGGGCAAGCCCAAGATGGTTCACACCCTCAACGGCTCCGGTGTTGCGGTTGGCAGAACTGTTGCAGCTATCCTTGAAAACTACCAGAATCCCGACGGCAGCGTCACCATTCCTGAGGCACTGCGCGAGATGATGGGCACTGATATTATCCGTAAGAATTGAGCAAACGAATATTATTAGGCATGAGCGGTGGGGTGGATTCGTCCGCCGCCGCTCTTCGCCTTATTCGGCAGGGTTACGACGTGTGTGGCGCAACGCTTCTGTTGACCCCGGAGTCAACGAGCGTTGACCGAGAAGTCAATGACGCTGCGGAGGCTTGCCGCGCATTGGGCATAAAGCACCTTGTGCCGGACATGAAGGAGCTGTTCAAGGCGAAGGTCATTGATTACTTTGCCGAAGAATATGCCCGAGGCAGGACGCCCAACCCTTGCATCGTCTGCAACAGGGAGATTAAGCTGGGCGCGATGCTGGATTATGCCCTGGAAAACGGCTTTGACGCTGTCGCAACGGGGCATTATGCCGGCATAGAACGGCAGCCAGACGGACAAATGGCGCTGCGGCGGTCGCGCTGCAGCAAGGACCAGAGCTATGTGCTGTGGCAGCTATCCCAGCATCAGCTTGCTCATGCGGTATTTCCGCTGTGTGACGAGGAAAAATCCGTGCTGCGCGAGGAGGTGCGGGCGGCAGGTATCCCCTGCTACGCCAAGCCCGACAGTCAGGATATTTGCTTTATCCCTGACGGCGACTACCGCCGCTATCTGCGGGAAAGGTGCGGGATTACTGACCGTGAGGGCAGCTTCGTTGACGAGAATGGCAATGTGCTTGGGCGGCACAGCGGGATTACAGGCTACACCGTAGGACAGCGCAAAGGGCTGGGCGGGGGCTTTCCCGAGCCTATGTTTGTGGCTGAATTGCGCCCCGCAAGCAATGAAATTGTACTGTGTCCCGGCAGGAAAAAGCTGCGCAGTACGGTGTTTTGCGAGAATATCAATATGATACGCAAAGACTGCGATTCGCACTTTTCTGCTGAGGTAAAACTCCGATATTCCGCACCGATGCAGCAGGCGGAAATAGACTATGATGCTGCCGCTGGCAAGGCAATATTGCGCTTTGAGCAACCGCAGCCCTCTCCGACACCGGGACAATCGGCGGTGTTTTACAGCGGTGAGTATGTCCTCGGCGGCGGAATCATCACCGGCAGCGAGTAAATTAGCATTACAAATATAGAAATTCCGCAGTGCTAAACTGCGAAAAAGGGGGAACCCCACATGGCAGGAATGACCATGACACAGAAACTGCTTGCCGCACATTGCGGGCTGGAGCAGGTAAACGCGGGTCAGCTTATCGAGGCGCAGCTTGATCTGGTGCTGGGCAACGACATAACCGCCCCTGTTGCAATACGCTGTTTTGAGCAGGCGGGCGCGGAGCGTGTGTTCGATAACGAGCGCATCGCACTGGTGCTTGACCACTTTGTGCCCAACAAGGACATCAAGGCGGCGGCTCAGGCAACGGTCACGAGGGATTTCGCAAAGAAACATAATATAACCCATTTTTACGATGTTGGAGCTATGGGCATCGAGCATTGTCTGCTCCCTGAGCAGGGGCTTGTCAGCCCGGGAAGCTGCATTATCGGTGCTGACAGCCACACCTGCACCTACGGTGCAATGGGCGCGTTTTCTACCGGCGTTGGCTCTACCGACATGGCAGCAGCCATGATTACCGGCAAGGTCTGGCTGCGTGTGCCCTCCGCGCTGCGCGTCCACCTGAGCGGAAAGCTGGGCAAGGGGGTCAGCGGCAAGGACGTGATTTTGTACATCATCGGCAAAATTGGCGTAGAGGGCGCACGGTATAAATCCATGGAATTTTGCGGCGACATCGCCTCGCTGACCATGGACGACCGCTTTACCATTGCAAATATGGCAGTGGAAGCAGGCGCGAAAAACTGTATGTTCCCCGTGGACGACCTGTGCCGCAGCTACTGCGAGGGTCGGTGCATCTGGCCCGCAACAGAGTACGAAGCAGACGCCGATGCGTATTATGACGAAACCATAGAAATCTGCCTTGACGAGCTGCAGCCACAGGCGGCACTGCCCAGCAGCCCTGCCAATGTAAAGCCGGTTTCCGCTATCGCGGCAGGAGAGCTGCCCATACAGCAGGCGGTCATCGGAAGCTGTACCAACGGTCGGCTGTCCGACCTGCGGGCGGCGGCAGAGGTGATGAAAGGTAGGCGCGTGGCAGAGGGCGTGCGGTGCATTGTCATTCCCGGAACGCAGAACATCTGGCTGGAGGCACTGCAGGAGGGTCTGCTGGAGATTTTCATCAAGGCAGGCGCGGCGGTTTCCACGCCCACCTGCGGACCATGCCTAGGCGGATACATGGGAATACTTGATGCCGGCGAGAGAGCAATCAGTACCACCAACCGCAACTTTGTCGGCAGAATGGGTCACGTCAAGAGCGAGGTTGTGCTGGCTTCTCCCTATACTGCGGCGTGGTCTGCGGTGCTGGGGTATGTCGGGATCGGCGACGAGAAGTAAATAAAGGCGGCGAATATACGTATAGTATAATAGTGCGGCACGATAGAATATACGAATGGTAAATATGCGTTAGAGATATACATATCGTTCTGGACTTGATTAAGCCCCAGCAGAAAAGCTTTACTCAATTTTTCTCACCAGTATGAGATTCTGAGGAATCTCATACTAGGCTGTTCTGCGGGGTGCCTAGGCAACGCCTGGCGGCAGCGCCCCACAAAAGAAACCTCTCCTCGCGCCCGCAGAAACAATAGTAAGGTGCGCCCAACAAACAAAGGCTGCACCCAACCAAGTCCGAGCAAATACGGGCGCGACGGTACCAACGCAGCTCCGTCAAGATTTGCCCCAGGCAAATCTTGCAGCGGGAGTTCTCCACAAACCCTGTGCGTGTTTTCGCACACCTTCGACTTAATAACAGACAACGCCTGCACCGTCTGGTGCAGGCGTTCTTTTTGTGCCTATTCGGTTTCGGAAGCAGCCTTGAGGGAGTTGAGTATGGAGGTGACGTTTTCCAGAAGGCTCAGATCGGGCTGCAGCTTGACAGCCATGTAGGGCTTGCCACCGGGCGAGAGGGCAACCCTGCGTGGCAGAGCGTGTGACAGCTTGCCTATGAGATCGTAGTCGAGTGCGGATTCGTCACCGAAATAGAAGAGCAGCTTGGTGTCGTTTTTCTTTATCTCGGTGATGCCGAAGGAGGCGGCGAGGTTCCTCGCAAGGGCTACGTTTATCAGCCCCATCACCGCCGCGGGCGGGTCGCCGAAGCGGTCGATGAGCTCGTCAACCACGTCGCTGGCATCGTCGGGGCTGCGTATGTCGGCAATCAGTCGGTAGACGTCCAGACGCAGTGTGGTTGCCTCGATGTAGCTTTCGGGAATGTGCGCGTCGATGGGCAGGTCTACCGAACACTGCACGTCGATGCCGCCAACCACCGGCTCGCCCTGCTCCTCCTGCACTGCCTCGTGCAGCATCTTCAGGTAGAGGTCGTAGCCCACAAGGTCGAGGTGTCCCGACTGCTCGCCGCCCAGCAGGTTGCCCGCGCCGCGAAGCTGCAGGTCGCGGGAGGCAATCTTCAGACCGGAGCCGAACTGGGTGAACTCGCGTATCGCAGAGAGACGTTTAGTGGCTATATCTGACAGGGCGCGCCCCTTGCTGAAGGTCAGGTAAGCGTAGGCGCGGCGGCTGCTGCGTCCCACTCGTCCCCTAAGCTGATGAAGCTGAGAGAGACCGAAATGGTCGGAGTTTTCTACAATGAGGGTGTTGGCGTTGGGAATGTCAACGCCAGATTCGATGATGGTTGTGCAGAGCAGCAGGTCGATGTCGTGGTCAAGCAGACGCTTCCATTCCTTGCTTATCTGCTGCTCAGTCATCTGCCCGTGGGCGATGCCGATGCGCACCTCCGGCACAAGTGCCTGCAGACGCTTGGCAACGAGTTCAATGTCGCCTACCTTGTTGTGCAGGTAGTATATCTGTCCGCCGCGGCGCAGCTCCCTGCGGATAGCGTCTGCCACGATTGCCTCGTTGTATTCCATTACGTATGTCTGCACGGGGAGACGGTTGACTGGCGGCTCATCCAGTGAGGAGATGTCACGCAGACCGGTCATCGCCATGTTCAGCGTGCGGGGAATGGGGGTGGCGGAGAGGGTGAGCTGGTCAACCGAGGTGAACAGCTCCTTGAACCGCTCCTTGTGAGCAACACCGAAGCGCTGCTCCTCGTCGATGATGGCAAGACCAAGGTCGCGGAATTTTACGTCCTGCTGAATGATGCGGTGGGTGCCGATGAGCAGGTCCACCTTTCCCTGACGAAGCTGGGAGAGGGTTTCCTCCTGCTGCTTCTTGGTGCGGAAGCGGGACATGAGGGCAATGCGGAAGGGGAAGCCCTCAAACCGTTGCAGCGCGGTCTGGTAGTGCTGCCATGCCAGTATGGTGGTGGGGGCGAGGAAGGCGCACTGTCTTCCCTCGATGATGCACTTGAATGCGGCGCGGAGAGCAACCTCCGTCTTGCCGAAGCCCACGTCACCGCACAGCAGGCGGTCCATGGGCTGCGGGCTTTCCATGTCGTGCTTTATCTCGGCGATGCTGCGAAGCTGGTCCTCCGTTTCGTTATAGGGGAAGCGTGCCTCGAAGTCGCGCTGGAACTCGGTGTCGGGGTCAAAGGAGTAGCCCACCGCCTGCATACGCTTGGCGTACAGCTCGATGAGCTGCTTGGCGATGTCCTTGACAGCCTTGCGCACGCGCTGCTTGTGGCGTGTCCATTCGCCGCTGTTGAGGGAGGACAGCTTGACCTTGGCGTCGTCCTTGGAGCCGATGTATTTGCTGACAAGGTCAAGCTGGGTGACAGGCACATAGAGGGTGTCTGCCTTGGCGTAGCTTATCTTGATGAAATCGCGCACAACGCCGTAGTTGGTCAGCTTGACGATGCCGCAGAAAACGCCAATGCCGTGGTTGACGTGGACAATGTAATCGCCCACCGACAGCTCGGAAAGGGACTGTATCTCGTTTTCTCTGCGGTGATGGGGGCGGGGTGCGGCGGGGCGGTTGCTTACTCCCGAGAAACAGCCCCAGCTAATCAGAGCAACGCGGGCATCGGGATAATCAAAGCCGTAGGTGAGGCTGCCGGGCAGTACCGTCACCTTGCCGGGGGTGAGCTGCTGTGCGTCCTCGGCGTAGAATGCGCTGATTTCCTGCTCGCAAAGCTGCTCGCTGAGGGAGCGTGCCGCCTTGGGTGCGCCTGCCAGCAGTGCCACTGCGTAATTCATCGAAAGCAGCGGCGAGAGGTCGTCAATGAGCGATGCGACGGTGTCGTTCCAGAGGGGGAGCTGGCGGGCATCTACGGTGCGTATGGAGCGCAGCTTGATGGGAAGGTTGCCGTGGGGGAAGGTGTCCATGAAAACCGTCCGAGAAGAAAGGCGGTGCCACAGCTCGTCGGCGGTGATGGCGAAATCGGTGAGCCCCTTGCACAGTGTGCCGTCCTCCAGAAGCTGGCGGGTCTCCTCTTCCAGCCTCTCGCGGAAGGAATGGGCGCGTTCGCGTATGGCGGTGTGCTCGCTGGCGAGTATCAGCGCGTCAGCGGGCAGGTAGTCGAAGAGGGTGGCGGGGCGGTCGCAGATGAGGGGGAGGAATTTGTCGCAGGCGGCGGGGATTATTCCCGCACGCAAGCCCTCCGCTTCGCGGTAGAGGGTCTCCCGGGCGGCTTGTGCGGCAGCACCGCGCAGCTTGGCGGCAAGCTGCTCCAGACGGTCCGCGAGGGCTGCCGGGTCGGGCACAGCAAGCTCGGAGGCGGGGTACAGACTGACGCAGTCCACCGGCTCGGTGCGGCGCTGGCTTTCGGTGTCGAAGTAGTTTATGGTGTCAATCTCGTCACCGAACATCTCGACACGCACAGGCTGGGTGCAGGAGGGAGGGAAGAGGTCGATGATGCCGCCGCGTATAGAGAACTGACCTGTGCCCTCAACGCAGTCGGCACGCTGGTAGCCGTTGGCAGAAAGGGCACGGGCGATGTGTTCGATGGAGTATTCCGCACCGGGCTTCAGGGTAAGGCAGCGGGTGGCAAGCTGCTCGGGGGGCAGGGTGTACTGCATGACCGCATCGGCAACGGTGACTACCACACGGCAGGAGCCGTCCAGCAGGGCGCAGAGGGTGTCGATGCGGGAGTGTTCAAATTCGCGGGAAATGCTCTCGAGGGGGTGGAAGGAGAAATCGCGCACAGGGTAGTAGTGGGCGGAGATGCCCATGGATTGCAGGTCAGCGGTGAAGCGGGTGGCTTCGGGCTCGTCAGCGGCGATGAGCATGACCGCCGGCGCGAGACCGGTGAATGCCGCCGCAGCGTGGGTCTTGTGTATTCCGGCAGGTCCGTTGACAAGGGCAGGGAGGCTGCCGGAGGTAATATCGTCACATAAGTCCTTGAATACGGGTACTGAATGGAATATCCAGTCTAAATATTTCATATAGTATTATCCTTTATTGAATACGTTCATTGCCTCATCCAATTTATCGTCCAGAATAAGAGCGGCCGCATCGGCGGCGCGGCGAGCGGTGTCCTGCATGACCTTGCGCTCGTCGGCGGTGAAGGTAGAGAGTACCCAGTCGGCGAGGTCGTAGTCGGGGTGGGGTTTGGCACCGACGCCCAGCTTGATGCGGGGGAACTGGTCGGAGCCGGAGAGCTGAATGATGGAGCGCATACCTTTCTGACCGCCGTCGGAGCCGGAGCGGCGGATACGCAGACGACCGGGGGGGAGGGAGATGTCGTCGAAGAGGCAGAGGACGCGCTGCGGGGGGAGCTTGTAGAAGCGCATGGCGGCGGTAACGGCTTCGCCGGAGCAGTTCATGTAGGTCTGGGGTTTCATGAGGAGGACACGATGGGAAGCGATAGTACCCTGACCGGTGAGGGCATTCCATTTAAGGCGATTGACGGGAATGGAATGGAGGGAAGCGATGGTATCGAGGGCGAGGAAGCCGGCGTTATGGCGGGTCCACTCATACTTAGAGCCGGGGTTACCGAGACCGACGATGATGAAATCGACGGCAGGCTTAGAGAAGAGCATAGGCAAACTCCTTTCGTAGAAATATAAACAGAAGAAAAAACAAAAAAACAGAAAAGCTTTAATCGACTTTTCTCGAAAAGTCGCGGGGTGCAGGGGCAGAGCCCCTGCAAAGCTAATCTAACGCACAAAAACAAATAAAAGCGTACCTTGCGCCCGAAAAACAACAGTAAGGTGCGCCTGCGTTGCAGGCAAGGCAGGAAGTAAAAGTCGAGCCAGTACGGGCGCAACGGTATCAGCGCAGCAATTCTTTATTCGCTGCTAAGCGAATAAAGAGAGCGGGCGAGCTGCGGAAGCCTTGTGCGGGGTTTGTGCAAATGTCTTACTTGTGTGCGAGCGGTTAGTTGCTTAGGTTTCTGCGCCCACCCGCCCGCCCCTTTGACGCTTCTGCGAATGTATTTACGCTTGAAAACCTGACGCGTCTGCGCCTGTGGAAGATAGTTGTTGAGTGAGGACAAAGGGGAATTTGCTTCTTATACGCTTGAGCCTCTGTTTCTGCGCCCGTAAAACGTATCGCAGAGCGGGCGACCGATGGT
>SVPT01000059.1 GCA_015065695.1 Oscillospiraceae bacterium
CGGGCAAGCACCAGCAGCTCCTCTGCCGCCTGTAAATCTTCGGTGCGTATCTCCGTGTAGCGGGAGTGGGGAATAAAGAACTGCTCGTTGAAGCCGCGTACCAGCGGGTGCAGCGGCAGTGTGATGTTGTGTTCATACACGCCGGAAAGCTTTACAGAAAGGGGATACTTCTGCACGCCGTAGTGGTAGTAAAGCGCAGCCTGCGCGCCCCAGCAGATGTGCAGTGTGGAATAGACGTTTTTCTTGCTCCATTCCATGATTTCGCACAGCTCCTGCCAGTAGTCAACCTCATCGAAAGCCATCTGCTCCACAGGCGCGCCTGTGATAATCATGCCGTCATAGTACATATCGCGCACATCGTCAAAGGTCTTGTAAAAGTCCAGAAGATGGGCGGCAGGGGTGTTCTTGCTGGTGTGGGATGCCGTCTGCAGCAGGTCGATTTCCACCTGCAGAGGGGAGTTGCCCAGCAGCCGCAGAAGCTGTGTTTCGGTCTCCACCTTGGTGGGCATGAGGTTGAGAATAAGTATTTTCAGCGGGCGTATATCCTGATTAACGGCACGCGATTCGGTCATTACAAATACGTTTTCGTTTTCCAGAACCTGTCGTGCCGGAAGTGCGTTAGGGATCTTTATGGGCATAGTGTATTCTGTGTCCTTTCGATTGTGATGCGTTGTCTGAGCGGCAGAAATATCTGCCTGCTTTTTGCATTATTAATAAGTATAACATACATATTACATACATTCAACACAATGAGCGCAACTTTTGCGGAACTTCGGGCAAAAGTACCCATTCGGCGGTCAGCCGGCGTAAATGTAGCCGCGTAGTTCTTCCAGCAGGCGGTCGCTGATGCCCTTGACCTCTGTAAGCTCGTCCACAGTGTTGAAGCCGCCCGTTATCTCACGGTATTCCACAATGCGTCCGGCGAGGGTCTCTCCGATGCCGGGGAGCAGATGGTCAAGCTGCTCGGCGGTTGCGTGGTTGATGTCCACCATGACGTATGTGGGCGCATCACTGCCTGAAATGCTGTTGATGCTGTATTTGCCCTCGGGGTCAATAGCGGCTTCCACCGCCGCGCCGGAATCAAGCAGCTCCATGCGGGAGGGGTCGTATTCCCGATAAAGGCGGTCGGGCTCAGGCTGCAGCTTAGGTGTAACCACCATTGAGGCAAGCAGCAGTACAGAGCATATTATGCCTGTAATCACCAGTTTCTTGTATCTTTCGTCCATAGCGTTATCACCGGAATAAATAGTTTCGTAGTCTAACAAATCAATCATAGCATTATGCGGAGGCAAAGTCAATTGTACAATGATAAAACGGAGTGTCGGTCGGGTAAATCCCGACTGACACTCCGTCAGTTGTGCTGTTTCGTTTGCCAGTGCAGGTCAGGTGGTGGCAGTGCCGCCGTAAGCATCGCCGCCAAGGCTCTGGATAATGGCAGCGGCGGCCTGGTCGGCGGTGATGGTACTTTCGGGTCTGATGATGTCCACCAGCTCATATCTGTCACGCATTGTGCCACGGAAAACCGCTATGGAATCGCTGTAGAAGTGGAGAGAAAGAGAGTTTCCGTCAGGAAGCGTGGTGGTTTGCTCTTCGGCAATGCCCTTGAGGGCAGCAAAGTGGCTGCCACGCCACAGGTAGTGACCAAGATAGGTTTGTGAGTACATGGAAGCATCGCTGTCAAGCTGCTGCGCAAAGTGTTCCATGCACTCAGCGGCAGACTTATCGAAGTTTACCGATGCGTATATGGCAACGCTTTCAAGCCAAAGGGGATAGGTGTGGTCTTTGCTGAGCTTTGTCAGCGCATTGCTTACATCCGTACCAAAAAACTCGTGAATCCTGTCGTACTGATAAGCACAGCGGCACTGATAAAGCACGCTGCGCAGCAGTGCGGAAAGGTCATCGTCCATCAGCAGGTCATCGCTGACGGTGATTATTCGGCGTGCGCTGTCGTAAACCGCGCTTCTGCCGTCGTCAAAGCGGGTACACTCGACGCTGACGGCGTGGGGCAGGCGCAGGACAGTGGCTTCCATGTTGATTATCGCCTGCAGGGTGTCCAGACGCCTGAGTGCGGTCAGCGAAGACCAACTGTGGTGGTTGAACTGCGCAAGCTGAGCAGTGTTGGGGTCACTGTCGCTGTTATAGGAAAGGTTTACGTTGTTGCTGGGGGTGATGCTGGTGATGTAGCAGGCGGGACGTGCGGCCTCGACTATTTTTTCGGGAACGATGTAATCGTCCGCAATGCGGCTGCCAAGCGGATTGTACGCAAAAAGCATTATAATTATGGAAAGCATCGCAGCGTAGTGAAAAGAGTGAATCTCACACGCGTTGTTTATAAAGCTTTTGATGAAGCTGGGCTTCTTTGCCGCAGGGAGGGAAGAAAAGAATTTTCTGCATCTGACGTTTGTATTGTAAGCTTTTTTTTCTGCAGAGAAGTCAATGGCGGCGTAAGTGATGGCGAATGCGAGTATGATGGCGATGTAAACCAAAGCATATTTTATCAGAGAGAAATCGGCGCACACTGCAGCAATGCTGAGGCACAGCAAAAGGGGAATGGAGGCAGTATTGAAGGCTGACAGCATACTGCGTTTCTTTACTGCCATAGCAGCGGCAAATGTAATACCCAGATAGCCGCCGAGTGCATATGTCCGCAGGTCGTCACGACCGATTTTCGTGATAAGCAAGGGCAGCAAGGAATCCTCAAGAAAGGAGAGGAAGCCCAGACGAAGCTCCATAAACGCGACAACAAGTATCAACGCAATTGCGCTGAAGGCGCAGTAGGCAAGGAAGAGGGGGAGAGGTGTCTTGCTGTCGCTGCCCGATGCGGCTGCATTGCTGCTTTCTGCGGCGGTGGCTTTGCTGCGGCGCACGGGCTGCTGCGCAGAGCGGTTAAAAACGTAGCGGGAGGGCATTTTGGTCAGGTCAAAGGCACCTGTGCCGTCAGATATGCAGGAATCGTACAGATAGCAGACGTTGTAACGGCGGGAAGAGGGCTTTTCCTTGGCCTTGCCGAAGAATGGCGGAGTGAGGTCGGTGTCGTCCTCATTTCTCTTTTTGTCTGCCATTCTGCAGGCAATGACAGTCTCAAAGGTCATTGTATCAGATGTTGTTTCTTCGGTGTATTCATTGATGATGCTGTGACGTGCGTCATTCTTCCTTGCGGTGAAGCTGGTGCAAACGGCATTTGTGCGTATGCCCCTGATTACGGGTGCCCCACTGTTGAGGGCATCAAAGCACTCGTCCTCCCAGGGCTGGTCGGTGCTTCTGTTGACGGCACTGAACAAAAGGAAAAGAAGATCGACGGGGTCGGCGGTTTCCTCGTCATCTTCCTGTGAGGCTGTTTCTTCTGCGGTACTGTCGCTGAGAAACAGTCCCTTTACGGCAATGAAATGGCGGCATGGTATGGTTTTGTTTATGCCGGCGATAAAGAGTATATCATCGTAATCATCAAAGAACAAGCGGTCGCTGGCTGCTTCGGAATACTGCTCTCCGCACTCGCAAATGTCCTCGCCGCTCGGCTCGTTTTCTTCAGCAAATCCCTCCGCAGAGGCTGCGCTGTCGGCGGGGTCGCAAGCGAGAGTGTCAGAGATGTCCAGCGGTACAAGGCGGTTGTACATGGCAGAGAAGTTGAGCATATCCTTGTCCAGATGCAGGTGACCGAAGTACCAGTGGCGGTAAAGCACCCGTCGGGTCAGCCCGTCAAGGAAGCGGGTAAGCTGGTCGGGTACTGCGTGGGGGTCAAGCAAAATGGGCACAAGGGAGCAGGGCGCGGTGTGGGTAATTATGTAGTCAACCATGTAGTTGTGCTGCGCGAGGTTGTGCTCTGCCTCGGCGTATTCTTCCTCGGAGGGCATTTCCTGCGGCCACCATGAGCGACCCTCTATGCGGAAATCCCTGTCGGTGGAGGCGGCACCGCCCATGGTGAAGAAGGTGTGCGAGCCAATCTTATAGACCTGTCCGCGCATGAGGTGAATGACGTTGGGGCGGATAAAATGAACTTTGCCACCGTGCCACTGCTCGATGGGGTAGCTGTTCAGTGCGCTGAAATTCTCGTGGTTTCCGTCCACGAAAAGCGTGGTGAAATTTCTCTCTCTGAGCCAGTCGAGAATGGGGTCGTCCATCTCGTTGCCCGCCCAGACGCAGCCAAAATCACCGCAGATTATAACATAGTCCGAGCGGGTGAGATTGCGCTGCTCAGGGAAGCGTTTTTCGGACAGTCGCTCAATGTCAACGACGCCGTGAGTGTCTCCTGTAATGTAAATCATCAAATTCAACCCTTTCCACAAATCGTTATGCAAATTATAGCATATTTCCGAAGATTAATCAAGGGATTATGAAAGGATTAATACGATAGATGTATACATAATACTGCTGAAATATATGCAATATATACATAGAATATTTACCATAAATGAACATAATATAGTCGTAAAGCATATACAAGAATTGCAAAATAATTAACATAATATATGTCAATGAATAGCCGTACATACCTGCATTTATCAACGATTGCGTACCGTTGCATATGTCCTGCGACGTGGCTGTGCGACAGTATGCGGGAAGAAAAGCGAAAATCATTCCGTATTACAGCAAAATAAGTTGATATTGCGCCATGTGATATGCTATAATACTCTAATAGGTAATAATACCTATATCACAACAGAACTGGACGGTTATATAAATGCTGCAACTGAAGAATTGCTCCTTCTGCGTCTCTGATGCAGACAGAAGAGTGGATATAGTCAACGACATAAGTCTGGAGGTCGGTGACGGCAAGTTTGTCGTTATCACCGGTCCCAACGGCGGCGGAAAATCTACCCTCGCCCGCCTTATTATGGGTATCGAACGCCCCACATCGGGCAGTATAATATTTGACGGCACCGATATTACCGACATGAGCATAACCGAGCGCGCCAAGCTGGGCGTAGGCTATGCATTCCAGCAGCCGCCCCGCTTCAAGGGGCTAACTGTGCGCAGACTGCTCAGTCTGGCGTCGGGCAGTGCCCTACCGGACGATGAGTGCTGCACTTACCTCACCTCGGTGGGCCTTTGCTCCAAGGATTACCTCAACCGCGAGGTGGACGGTTCTCTGTCGGGCGGTGAGCTCAAGCGTATAGAAATAGCGACACTGATGGCACGTCAGCTCAAGCTGGCTATCTACGATGAGCCGGAAGCCGGCATCGACCTGTGGAGCTTCTCCATGCTGGTCAAGAGCTTCAAGGCTATCAGCCATAACCGCCACAACAGCGTTGTCATCATCTCCCATCAGGAGCGTATAATGCAGCTTGCTGACGAGATAGTTGTCGTTGCGGACGGAAAAGTTGCAAGGCAGGGCCCTCGTGAGGAAATATTCCCCACACTTATCGGAGAGGTTTCCGAGGGCTGCGGCTTTGGAGGTAAAGGAGGTGCGCAGGAATGAGTGACACCATCATAAAGGGTCTGGACCAGACTATGCTGGAAGCGGTTGCCGATATGCATGAGGTGCCCGAGGGCGCATACAGCATCAGACGCAACGGCGAAAGCTTCAGCAAGCGTTCTACCGACGAAATTGAGATAGTACCCAAGGAGGACAAGCCGGGCATCGACATTATCATCAAACCCGGTGTCAGGAATAAGAGCGTCCACATTCCCGTAATCATCACCGAGAGCGGCATCAAGGAATGTGTCTATAACGACTTTTACATCGGCGAGGGCGCGGACGTGCTGATAATCGCGGGCTGCGGCATACACAACTGCGGAGATCAGGACAGCTCCCACGACGGCATACATTCTTTCCATGTGGCAAAGGGTGCCCGCATACGCTATATTGAGAAGCACTACGGCGAGGGCGACGGCAGCGGCGCGCGTATCCTCAACCCCACAACCGAGCTGTTCATCGAGGACGACGCGGTGTGCGAGCTGGAGATGGTGCAGATTGGCGGCGTTGATTCCACCGTCCGTGCAACCGATGCACACCTGGGCAAAAATGCCAAGCTCATCGTCACCGAAAGACTGATGACCCACGGCTCACAGTATGCCGATTCAAAAATGACCATCAACCTCAACGGAGAGGGTGCCTCTGTGCAGATAATCTCCCGCTCTGTTGCAAAGGACGGCTCTGTGCAGGTGTTCCACCCGATTGCGAACGGCGATGCGCCCTGCCATGCTCATGTGCAGTGCGATTCCATCATCATGGACAGTGCCAAGATAACCTCCATTCCTGAAATCAGCGCAAGCTGCGCCGAGGCGGAGATTATCCATGAGGCGGCCATCGGAAGAATCAACAATGACCAGCTTCTCAAGCTGCAGACCTTCGGTCTTACCGAGCAGGAGGCAGAAGAGGTCATCATCGAGGGCTTCCTTAAATAACGAGCAGGGAATAATTTCCGCTGCGCCTATACATTATATAATGTAAAGAGAAATATCGCGGAGGGAGAACAATGAAGATAGCTGCAACCGCCTGCGTCAATGTGGGCAAAAGGCGCTCCAATAACGAGGACAATCTGTGCTTCAACGGCGAATGTCTTAACGAGCAGTCCCGGGAAGCTCCCTACTTCAGGACGGTCACGCTGACCGACGAGCAGTGCTTCGGTGCCTGTGTCTGTGACGGCATGGGCGGAGAGAGCATGGGCGAGGCAGCGTCGCTTATCGGCGCGAATGCCTTCGCTGAATGGCTGGGCAGGATAAAGACCGGGCGGCACTTCAGGTGGAATGCTGCCGCTGGCGAGTATTTTGCCGACGGCGGCGAGAAGGTTGCGCAGTATTCTGCTTCCATTGGCGCGGTCAGCGGCTGCACTGCCGCGCTGCTGCTTCTGCAGGAAGGTCGTGCCTATTTTGCCAACGAGGGTGACAGCCGTGTCTATCTTCTGCGCGGAAAGAAGATAAAGCGCCTGACAACCGACCAGACACTTGCGGAAATGCTGGTAAAGACCAGACGTATGAAGCGTGAGCAGGCTGAACACAGCCGCGCCAAGTCGCAGCTTACCGGCTTCCTCGGGCTGGCGCAGTGCAAGCCTAACATCGGCAAGCCTTTCCGCTGCAGAAAAGGCGACCGCTTCCTGCTGTGCAGTGACGGTCTGACTGATATGCTCAGCGAGCAGCAGATTTATGAGAAGGCACGCATCGGTGAGGTTTCCTACTGTGCCCGCGACCTTATGGACGGTGCGCTGGCAGCGGGTGGAGATGATAACTGCACCATTATCCTCGTCGAAGTGTCCTGAACGTAGATTTTGCAAATCCGTATAAAATGAATGACCGCCCTTTCGGAGTGAAAAATCCGAAAGGGCGGTTTTGTATATGTCTTTGCTGGTTTGCGGGAAAACTATTTGCGTAATTCTGTTTGCATAATGCGCTTGTTTTATGATGTCAACCGGATTATAGAAAACAGTTTATTTGAAAGCTGGTTATTGCCAATCCAATTATTTATCCGACGTTAAGTTGACCGTTGGAATGTGCGTTTGCGATTGCTATATATAATAGGTATACAAGTACGGCATTTTCGCCTCATACAGAGTTAAGGGTTTTCGATCGCTTGGGGTTGAGCAGCCAAATGGGGAAGAGGTATTATCTTCTCCGCCTTGGTTTGTGGGAGCAGCCGGTCAGTCCTCCCGCACAGCCTGCGATGGCGAGCAGCACTAGCTTAATGGCATTCTCCGCGCCGAAAAGGCAGTCGGAGGTCAGCGCGCTGATTATCCACATAATCGCAAAGATGGCTGACGCGATGAGCAGCCCCAGCAGTACGCCGTAGCAGCGAGTCATGGAGGTGCAGATATATGCTCCGATAAAACAGCCTGCTGCCGCGGAGAGTAGCGAGAGAGGTACTACAGCCGACTTTGCGATGCTTTCGATGATGACGAAGAAGAGAGAGAAGAATGCTATCAGCAGGAATGTTGCGGCGAAGGCGGAAAGGAGCCCCAGCAGGGTGGGGCGCAGGTATTGTCGCAGGGGATAGTGAGTCTTGTTCTTTGTGGTTGCGGTCATTGCTTATTCCTCCCGGTGTCTGTGTTCTGCTTCATTTATATTTGGCTCGGTGCGTAAATATGCACCTGCATATGCTTTGCGTAATGGGGAAGAGGGGTGCTGCGGTGTGTTTGGAGAGGGTGTGTGTTTGTCGAATTATAAACACTATACCTAGAGTAATGTGTTTGGTGTCGATAAACAATATACTCTGCGTAAAATTGTGGAAGAATACAGCGTGTATATTCGCTTGTGGTTACAGGATTGTAACCACCGCTTATGATGTGCTTTCAAGAAGATTTACATAATATATTATGATAAATTACGTCGTAATACACAAATACCAGAAGTGAGAATAAGGCAAGTTGACGAAAAAATTGCATATTACAAAAGAGTGTATTGAGTTTTTGTGGTGTTTATGGTATTATGTAACCAAGGTGATGTCAACGAGCGCGAAATTATGTTTCGCGAATGGCGGCGAAGAATGAAGCCTGAAACTTTGTTGGCGAAAGTCGAAACATTGCCCGTGAAACATGAAACTGGGAGCTTTGCGTCGATAGTTTTATGTGCGGCGGCGAAAAATAAGTCACCTGATGAGGGGGCGTTACAGTATAGAAACGACTGCAGAAATGATTACGAAAAACACCGGTCTGCTGGAAGGACGCAGCCTGGGCTTTGTCGGCGGGGGCAATATGGCTGCTGCTATCATAGATGGATTACTTAGAGAGTGTTCGGCAGACAGCATATGTGTTTACGATAAGTCTCCGGAGCGCATGGCTCTGATGGCAGAAAAAGGCTGCAGATGCGCAGAGAGCGTTGCCGCCCTTGCGGAAAGCTGCGACACGATACTGCTTGCGGTCAAGCCACAGAACTTCGAGGATGTCTTTGCGGAGGCGAGAGATGCCATCGCGGGCGACAAGCTGTTCATTTCCATTGCCGCAGGAGTTCCCATAAGCAGGATCAGGCAGCTTGCGGGAAACGACAGTCTGCGTGTGGTCAGGGTAATGCCCAACGTGAATGTGCTGGTCAAGGCAGGCGCGGCGGTCATCGCTGCTCAGCCTCCCGCAGGAGAAAATGACCTGACATTCACCGAGCAGCTTCTGAGAGCCGCGGGCTTCAGCGTAGAGGTCATCGAAGAGGAGCAGATCAATGCAGCCACATCGCTGCATGGCAGTGGTCCTGCCTTTGTATTCCTCTTTGCACGAGCCGCCGCTGATTACGCGGTAAGTATGGGTATAGACGAGGGCATGGCTTTCAGGCTCTTCTGCCAAACGCTCCGAGGGTCGGCTGACCTGATGGAGATGAACGGAAGCTGTTCAATGGAAGAGTGCGACCGCCTTATCAGAATGGTCACCTCGCCCAAGGGTACCACGGAGGCTGCGCTGAAGGACTTTGAGAGCAACGGACTATATAAAACACTCCTGTCGGGCTTCAACGCCTGTGCGCGCAGGGCAGAGGAGCTTGGCTCCTGAACTGCTGAATAGACAGGAAAGAAAGTGACGTAAAGCTCATATAGAAAATGTTATCTGCATATAGCTTGTGCAAAGGTTAAAGCAAAACGAGGTGCAAAGCTGTATGACGATATACAAGGACAGCCGCACAAAGGTGTGCGGAGACGTAAGAAGCGAAGTCAGAAGCAATAGCGAACATACCCAAGGCATCAGGAGCGCGAAAGCGATTTCCTTAAGTGCCAGTGAAGGTTATGGATATGTGCCGACGAAGGGATTTCGCGGCACCGATGATCAGGCGGAATATGCCGAACTGATCGAAGCCTGCCGGTTAAAGGGAACCGGCGGCGATTGGGTTGATACAGAAGACGAAAACGACAGTGCAGAAGAAAACGCCGAAGCAACAGCCTTCGGCGGCATGGCAAGGAATTATCGCAGGGGCGGGGGAGAGCGCACCGCATACAGCCGCAAAAGAAAAGGCGGCACGGGCAATCTTTCCTTTGAACGAATGATGCTGCTGCTTGCAGGCCTGCTGATCATCTCAGGCGCGGCGACCGGCGCTATGGCGTGGGGTGAAACCGCAGAGGCGGTTTCAGGCTCGGACATTCCGGTAGTGCTGTCCTCAGGCTTCGGAGATGCTCCGCACAGCCTGAAAGACAGCGTGGTGCAGACACTCCGTTCAGCGGCCCCATTCTTCGCTGCGATAGCGGTCAGCGCATTCTTTCCCCTTGGCGGGATAATGTCCGCCGCGGCACTCTTCCTCTTTGGAATGGGGCTGGGATTCGGTGCCTGCTACAATGTGGCAGAAGCGGATTTTCGCTGCTGGCTGATGCTTGCGGTATACGCAATCTTTACTGTGTTTTCGCTGATTATGCTGGCCAAGGACTCCTTTGCCTCGGCGGGGGAGCTTTTCAGGCATGGTTATGCAGAAGGTTCAAAAAAGGGCAAATTAAGTTTCTTTATAAGAGCAGCCGCGTACTTGCTGCTACTGGCAGCCGGAGGGGTTGTCCGATGGTGCGTGGCTTTACTGTAAATTAAAATGCAGATATGGGTGAAAAAGGAGAGAGATTAATATGTCAGCTTACATCAAAGAATTCAGTTCGTACCTTGTAGAGACCAAGGCAGTTGCGCCCAACACACTGGAATCCTATCGCCGCGACGTGGGTCAGTTCCTCGCGTTCCTGCTGGAAGGCAGCGATGAGAGCGAAGGCTTCGCAAAGGTTACCGAGTCTGATTCCGATGACGTTCGTGAGTTTATTGATCATCTGCGTGAGATGGGAAAATCCACTGCGACAATAACTCGTATGCTTGCTTCGGTTCGTTCGTATTATCAGTTCCTCATGTTCAGCAAGCTTATCGACAATAACCCCGCAAAGCAGGTTAAGGTAGAGCGTGTTGAGAAGAAGATTCCGCATATCCTCAGCGACTCTGAGGTGCTTCGTCTGCTCAATGCCCCCAACGCAAACGACCTGAAGGGCGCACGCGACAAATCAATGCTTGAGCTGCTTTATGCGACTGGCATAAGAGTTTCGGAACTGATCAATCTGGACGTATCCGACGTAAAGTGCGAAAAGGGCTGCCGCGGTGAGGTCTATTGCTCAGGCAAGAATCCCCGCACCATTCCTATGCACGTCGAGGCTGCCAACGCACTGCATTATTACATCAATAACGTCAGACCGCTGCTTCTGTCTCCGGAAAGCGGCAATGCCCTGTTCATTAATCTGAACGGCTCAAGACTCAGCCGTCAGGGCTTCTGGAAGATAGTCAAGACCTACGCAGAGATTGCCAACATCAGCGGTGAGATTACCCCTCACACCCTGCGGCATTCCTTTGCAATGCATCTGTATCAGAACGGTGCGTCCCTGCATGACCTTCAGGTGATGCTTGGTCACTCGGACATATCTTCTACACAATTGTATGCAAACATGTCCCAGATGAACAGATGCAAGGACGTGTATGACAGATGTCATCCTCTGTCCGCGCAGAATTAGTATTGCATCGCAGAAGGTTCAAAAATTACACGGAGCAATTGAAGCGCGCATCCGTGTAATGGGGTGTGTTTGAATAACCTCCACAATGCAGCCGTGTGTCTTCCCATTGACACACGGCTGCACTTCTTTTTTATGACGGTATTTCGCTTTTTGTGTTCCTTTTGGGCTTGACAGGCTAACAAAAGCGGGTTAGAATATCACATGGTATGCTCGGTTAGTGTCTCCGGGCGTATGGGCTTATGTTAAAAATGCTGTAAGGGGGAACATTTATGGCTGCTTTCATTGCACGAATTACACTAAACGCCGCATGGGCGCTGGACACGCACCATGAGGAAATGCTGCCTATCGACCGGCTCGTCAGTGAGGTCAGAAAAGACAGCGAAATGTCGATTACCGTCCTGACAGAGAAGCTGTCGAGCTGCCGTCTTAAAATCAGCATTAAAGATGACCGTGACACTCTGGCCATCTCCAGCCTTATCAGAGAGAGCTTTATCCGCTGCTTCCCCGATGCCGATGTGGACAAGAATCTGTCCTGCGAGATAACCGAATCGGTGGGGGAGAGCGACGGAAGCGAGCCTGTTTCTGCTCCCAGAGAAACTCCCGACTACATGAAGCCCTCTCAGCCTGTGGAGAGAGAGGCGGGTCAGAAGAAAAAGGGTGTATCCCGCAGCGAGCGTGAGGGCGTCAAGAAGCAGCTCAGGAATACCTCGGGCGGCAAGGATACCGACACCGACATCGAGGGCAGCGCCCTTGACCGCATAGAGAAGCTCATCGGCTGCGATGACTTCAAGGAGCTTGTCAGAGGAATCCACGCGGTGGTGCCGCAGATAGTCAAGTACAACGCTCACAAGAGCTTTACCAGCCGCAGCTACCTCTTCGCCGTCAACGACGGCTACGGTCTTTCCACCTGCCTTACCCTGTTTGCGGAGTTTCTCGGCGAGAGCAAGCTGATAAAGCTCTCTCCCAAGAAAATCTTTGAGTTCAAGCTGGAAGCGCAGACCAAGGACAACGACCCGCTGGCAGACGCCATGCGTCCGCTGACCAAAAATTCCGATGCACAGCTTGTTATGTGCTACGACATAAGCGAGTGGATGACCAAGGTCAATTCCCCTGAATTCAGACGCTTCCTGAAAAAGCTCAAGACCTACTCCAGCTCCTACATCTTCATCTTCAGAGTGCCCTTCATTGAGAAGGACGTTATCCGCAATATCCAGCAGGCACTGGACGATGTTATGATAACCCAGCCCGTTTCCTTTGTCCCTCTGGACATCAACCAGCTTGTGTGCTGTGCCAAGGCCAGACTGGACGAGTGCGGCTTTACCGCGGAGGAGGACGTGTGGGAGGTATTCTCCATGCGCATCAACGAGGAGAAGAGCGACGGCAGATTCTATGGCATCGACACCGTTGACAAGGTGGTCAACGAGATGATTTACGTCAAGCTGGTCAGCAATGCCACCCTCGGCGAGGATAATTCCGTTATCCAGAGGGACGAGATAAAGAGCATCGCACGCTCCCTTGAGGCTGACTATATCACCGCGGAAACCATGCTGGACGAGATGATCGGCATGGCGGCTGTGGCTGCAAGGGTCAAGGAGATTGTCGCTCAGATAGTCATGGCGGACGAGACCGCCGCGCTGGAGCGTCCCTGCCTGCATATGCGCTTTGTGGGCAATCCCGGCACCGGCAAGACCACCGTTGCCCGCATCGTTGGCAAGATGCTCAAGGAGAACGGCATACTGCGCAATGGTCAGTTCTTCGAGTATGCAGGACGTGACCTGGTGGGTGCCTATGTCGGTCATACCGCCCCCAAGACTGCGGAAATCTGCCGTGATGCCTACGGCTCTGTGCTGTTCATTGACGAAGCCTATTCCCTTTACAGGGACGTGGGCAAGAGCAACAACGACTTCGGTCGAGAGGCTCTGGATACCCTCATTGCCGAGATGGAGAACCACAGAAGTGACCTTGTGGTCATTATGGCAGGCTATCCCGACGAGATGACCGACCTGATGAAGGGTAACCCCGGCCTGGAGAGCCGTATGCCTTACCTGATTCAGTTCCCCAACTTTACCCGTGACGACCTGTTCAGAATCTTCATGCAGATGGTCAAGCGCAGCTTCAACTACGACGAGGGCTTTGAGACTGCCGCCCGCGACTTCTTCGATTCCATTGACGAGGATATTGTGCAGTCCAAGGAGTTCAGCAACGCCCGCTTTGCGAGAAACCTGTACGAGCGTACATGGGGCAAGGCGGCTGTGCGCCGTCAGCTTGACGGAAGCCATCGTTTTGTGCTGATAGCTCAGGATCTTGCCAACGCGATTTCCGATGCGGACTTCACCACCATGCTGGAGAGGAAGGGCAGCGCAAGACTGGGATTCTAAAAGAGAAATATGCGCCTGCGCCGAAAGGTGTGGGCGCATTTTCAATGCAAAAACAAGAAAAGCTTTACTCAATAATTTTCAATGCCGGAACGGCATAGGAAGTTTCGTGGGGTGTAGGGCGGCGCTCCGCACAATCCCGGCAAAACCATCGTATACCCCAGAAACAAAATAACCCAACACCCCCTATACTTACACTTATATGCTTGACAATGGGCGTGATTATGGTAAAATAAAATGTAATATTTTGATTTTCGGACGGCTTAAGATTTTGCGATAAAACAGTATGGAATAAGCCAGCGCAGCAATTTTTTGACAGACGGGGGTGCGTATAATGCGTGAAGTGCTTAATTTGAACTTTGGCTGGCGTTTTGCGCCCGAATTCAGGCAGGAATATGCCCGCAATGATTTCAAGGATTCCGCGTTCAGGCTGGTGGATATACCCCATGTGATGACCGATACACCCATGAACTACGTCAGCGAAACGCCCTTCCAGCGTATCGCCTGCTACCGCAAGATGTTCATGCTCCCCAAGAGTATGCGCGGCAAAAGGCTGGTGCTGCATTTTGACGGTGTTATGGGCTGCGCCGCGGTGTTCGTCAACGGCAAGCCGGTGTGTGCGCATAAGGGCGGCTATACGCCCTTCTCCTGCGAGATTACCGACGACATCACCGAGGTCATCAACGATGGCGAAAACCTTATCACCGTTGCGGTGGATTCCACCGAGCGCGAGGATACCGCGCCCTACGGTGATATGGGGGATACGCTGCACTTCGGCGGCATCTACCGCGAGGTGTGGCTGGAGGCCTTTGAGGACATCTACGTCAGCGATGTCCGTGTGGTTACAAGAATAGACAGCGACGGCAAGTGGGTGCTGGATATTGCCGGTCGCCTCTCCGATAAGAAAGAGGCGGAGGTGCGTATGTACCTCTACGACGGCGAAAGCGCGCTGGCAGGCAAATTCCTG
>SVPT01000060.1 GCA_015065695.1 Oscillospiraceae bacterium
ACAGGATACTGTGTTGGTATCCCATGCACCGCCGCCCTGTTCGATGATGACCATCTGGGTTTTGGATGCATCGGTGTAGTACAGGAAAATGACTACGTGTCTTCCGCTGCGGTTGAGCAGGTCGCCTATAGCAGCGAGCATCTCATTGCCCTGCTTCAGGCGTGCGCCGGTAGAATCATAGATACCGACGATGGGTGTGCCGACCTTCAGAGCGTAATCAAACACTCTTGCGATCTTTGCGGCAGATGCCTTGGATATGGCACCGCCGGCGATGGCACTGTTCTGCGCGAAAGCGCAGGTGTTGATGCCGTTGACCAGACCGAATGCGGCAACGACCTCAGCGGGCTTGCCCTCGGATACCGAAAGGGGATCGAATTCGGTCATGCTGCCCTCATCGAACAGCGCGATCAGCCGTGCATAAGCCTTGCTGGACTCCACTGCGGAGCGCAGCTCTGCTGCAGGAATCGGCTTGCTTTCCAAACTCATTTGGGTTAACCTCCTGTCATAAATAGCGAATGAACAATGCTTCAAATTGCCCTACCATATATTATAATACAAATCAAGTGTTAAAACAAGTTTATTTCCCGCTGTTATGGCAATTTTTGCACATATGAACAACATTGCCGACCTCGGTGGTCATCTGTCCGTCAATAAGACGAAAGCCCAGCGCCGCCAGCCTTTTTTCCGGCTGAGAAACGGCAGTTGTAACCTTTTGTGCGCCTCTTCTTTCGCCGAAGTTGACCGCTGCACGCAGCAGCAATTCGCATATATCGTCGTCCTCGCCCTCCAGTGCAGCTATATGTACACTCACGTCCTGACCCTCCGTGTACACGACGGCGGCGGTGTAGCCCACCGGTCGGTCGCCCTCGGTAGCCCGCAGGATTACATGGTCATCGGTCAGTCCGTTGGCGGCGATAAAGTCGGCAGCCTCGGCTCGGTTTGTTAATGTTCCGACAAACAGCATTGGTTATTTACCTTCTTTTTTCGTTAGGTGTTTTGTGGTTGATTGGCATGAGAGAACGGTGAAGATTATTGCTTCCTGCTGACCACACCGTGGCACAAAAAAGGGAACTGCATTACATCTGCACCAGTGTCTTGATGGAGCGCAGCTCGTCATCGTTGAGGGGACGCCAGTCGCCGCACTTCAGACCACCCAGCTTAATCTTGCCGATGGCAATGCGCTTGAGGCGCAGCACGTCCAGCGAGCACTGCTCGCACATACGGCGTATCTGCCTGTTGCGTCCTTCGTACAGCGTTACCTCCAGCGTAGTTCTGTCCTCGCCGATGCTGTGGGTGCGCACGTCTGCGGGCAGGGTCATCTGTCCGTCCAGCATCACGCCTGCCGCCAGCATGGCAACCGTTTCCTCACTCACCTTGCCCTTTACGGTGACACGATAGGTCTTGGGAACGTGCTTCTTTGGGTGGGTGATAGCGTTTGCCAGCTCGCCGTCGTTGGTCATCAGCAGCAGACCCTCGCTGTCCTTGTCCAGTCTACCCACAGGGAAAACACGGGCTTCCACAGCGGTGACCAGCTCTGCCACGCACTTTCTGTCCATCTCATCGGACATGGTGGTCACATATCCGCGGGGCTTGTGTAGCATGATATACACCTTGTCCTTCTTCACGACCACCTTGCGTCCGTTGACGGTAACGCGGTCGATTCGGGGGTTGACCTTCTCCCCTATCACAGCCACGCGTCCGTTGACGCGCACTCTGCCCTGCTCGATAAGCTCCTCCGCCTTGCGTCTTGATGCGATACCGCAGTCGGCAAGCATCTTCTGCAGGCGCACTGTATTGTCTGCCAAAGCTATTCCTCCGTGACAGCCTTTTTTGCAAGGCTGTGTTAATTATTTGTCATTTTTTTGTGTTTATGGAAGCACAGATTAATCTGGGCGCGGATAGCGCAGACAGAACCGTCAGGTACTATTCAGTCAGTGTCTCTCTAGTTCTGATTCTGCATATTGTACTTTACCGCGTCAATATACGCCGAGACCCAGTCATTGGTAACGCACTCGATGTTTTCCTTTGCGATGATGGGGAAATCCGCCACAGGCATATTTCCATAGTAATAGGTCAGCGAGCCCAGCACCTGATTTTCCGAGATGGGCGCATACTCAAAGCGGTTGAGGTTGAGCTGAGAGGTAAGGTTATTTACCTGATTGCCCAGCACACGGAATTCTCCGTCACAGAGGCACTGCATATTGACCGTCTGCTTTGCGCCGCCCACTACCAGCATTTCGTCAGAGGGCATATCGGGTGTCGCGGTGACAGTCCTGTACTGCGCGAAGGCGTAGTCATACAGCCCGCTGTGGTAGTCCCAGTAGTAGTTTGTGCCGAGGGTTACGCACACCAGACTGACGCCGTCACGCTCAACGTGGCTGACGAGGCAGTAGCCCGCGTCGTCGGTGTGTCCGGTCTTGATGCCGTTGCAGCCCTTGACACCCTGCCTCTGACCCTCCAGCAGGTAGTTGTGGTTGGCAAGCACCTTGGGTGAAACGGGGTTGCCGTAGCGGATAGTCTCCCTCGTCTTGCCCACCAGTGTGGCAAAGTCCTCGTTCTTCATGGCATAGGCACCCAGCACCGCCATGTCGTAGGCGGTGGAGTAGTGCTGCGGGTCGTCCAGACCGGAGGGGGTGATGAAGTGAGTATTGAGCATACCCAGCTCCGAAGCCCGCTCATTCATCATGGAGGCGAAGCCGTCAAAGGAGCCGCCCAGCGCAACAGCGATGGATTGGGCGCAGTCATTGCCCGAGAGCAGCATCATCGCCACTATCAGGTCGTTCATGGTAATCTTGTCGCCCTGCACCAGACCAAGCTTTGTAGAGCCTCTCTCGTCATAGGAGAGCATCTCCGCATTGATGGTGATTTCTCTGCCGATGTCGCCCGCCTCAAATGCCAGCAGGGCAGTCATTATCTTGGTGGTACTTGCCATCGGACGCTGCTGATAGGCGTTATGCTCAAAGATGACTGCGCCTGTGTTTGCGTTCATAACGATAGCCGAGCCTGCCTCGATTACAGGGGGCTGTATTGTGGGGTCGATGTCGCTGCCGCTGACCGGCACCACAAGCTGTGTTGCCGATGCCGTCATGCCGAGGGTACAGCACACAAGCATTGCAAGCGCGGCGGTCACTGCGATAATTCTCTTAAACATTTTCATTGGTCAGCACTCCCAACGGATTATTGCGCCGCATAACCGACGCTTTTCAATTGATATTATCGCCGTCGGTCGGTCATGCATTGTTGTCGGAATCGCCTGCGCTGCTCTTCTTGCGCTCGGAGAATGCGGCACTGAGCCTGTCGATGATGTCGGGCACAGAATCCACCAGCTTATTGGCGGTATTGTGGTTGTCGTCAATCTGCAGCATACGCACGTCGGAGCCGCAGATGACGATGAAAGCCACAGGAGTAACCGAAACGCCTGCGCCGCCGCCGCCGCCGAAATACTCACCCTCCTGCTTGCTGGGCAGGTCGGAGCCACCGGAAGCAAAGCCGTAGGATATTTTGGAAACGGGGATTATTGTTGCATCGCCTGCATGGATTGCATCACCGATAACGGTGGAAGCGTCCACCATTTCTCTGATTTTCTGCAGGGTGGTGTCCATCATTCCGCGAATAGGATGGTCTGTCATATGCTTTTACCGCCTTTACTGTTATTTTCTTTATTATCAACTATTTGGGTTGGTTGCTTGATTTAAGGTGGGGCTGGTGCAAGACACCCGCTGCTCGATTTTGCCTGCGGCAAAATCAAGGAACGCTCGGTGGTACCGTTGCGCCCGTGTTTTGCTCGGTCTTGGTTTGGGTGCGGGATTCCTGTTTGGGCGCGTCTTACTGTTGTTTCTGCGGGCGCAATTTTGCTTGGTTTGTGTTTTTTGTGGGGCTCTGCCCCACGCCCCGCAATTTTTCGAGAAAAATTGAGTAAAGCTTTTCTTTTTTTTATTGCGGTTGGGCTTCGGGTTTGCTTTCTTCTATATTACGCTTGATTTCCGACCACAGCAAGCTCAGCACAAACCGCAGCGCATGATGCGCCACCAGCAGCGGATATGCGTGCAATCGCACATACATCTCACCGTGGCTTTCCTCGCTGCAAAAGTCCGGGCTGATGCGCACATTGCGGAATCTGCACCGACGCACCGCGCCCAGTATCACCGTTATCGCGGGAAACAGCAGCGCACACCACCGCCCATAGCTTACCGCTGTCTGGGCTGCGTCCTCGCCGCCTATGTTTATGTCAAGCTCCAGTCGGTCTATCGTCACGCCGCGCAGGATTCCTCCCGCACGCTTATACGCAAGCCCCGCAACGGTCATGATAAGCTCCGCCAGACCGGAAAAGCCCCTGTCCTCAAGCATTGCGCCCAGCGCGCCCTTCTTCTCCTGCTTTTCTTCGGCTTTTTCCGCTGTCTGCGGTTTCTTCTCTTTCTTCTTCTTTTTCAGAGAGATGCCCAGCTTATCTTCCAGAAAGGCGGCTGTGTTTTTCGCCGCCCGCTTAATGCCCTTTCCCGCTTTGGCTGCGGTATTCTTTACGCCTTCTACCCACTCGGGCTGCGGTTTCTTCTCCTTCTTCGGGACTAGAGGCACACCGACAAACAGCACCCTCACCGAAAGCTCCAGCTTTTCCTTATAGGAAGCAACAACATACACCGGCAGGCAGAGCAGCAGCAGAATAAACCCAACAAGCCCCAGAAGGACCCATAGTACAATCACGTCTACCGCCCCCTTTTCTCACCGCCGAAAAGCGTCGTTTTTTATTTATTCATCAACAAAAGGCAACTCAAAGTCCTCCGCATCGTCGGCATAGCTCATTCTGCTCTCTGCCGTACCCTCGATGACCTCCTCCACCGTCATCTGCCCCTTTATCTGCTCATCGTCCTCCGAGGGCAGCTTGGGAAGCTGTGACAGCGACTGTATGCCAAAGCACCGCAGGAAGAGCGCACTGGTCTGGTACTGCATGGGTCTGCCCGGCAAATCCAGACGTCCTTTTTCCTCAATAAGTCCCTTGGACAGCAGGCTGGAGATAACGCCCGAGCAATCAACGCCGCGCACTCGCTCAATCAGGTTGCGGGTCACAGGCTCGTTGTAGGCGATGATGGCAAGCACCTCCATCGCCGCCGCAGAGAGCGGAGTATTGCGCCGCAGCTCCAGTGCCGCACGGATATAGGGTGCGTACTCTGCGCGGGTGCAAATCTGATACTTGTCCTCGGTGCGCACCAGCACCAGCGCACTGTCCGATTCGTCCATACGGTCGGACAGCTTATTGCACAGCGCCGCTACGGTGTCCTCGTCTATTTCCAGCACCTGCGAGAGCCTTGAAAGGGACACAGGCTCGCCGCTGGCGAAGATAACCGCCTCTATTGTTCTGATTGCTTCTTTGATTTCCAATGTCGTTCACCGCCTGTATTAAGCGAGATATTAGACTGCTCGTCGAGGGCGATTCTTTCCGCCTTGAGCAGGTCAAGCACTGCAAGGAAGGTTGCCACCGCCTCACTCTTGGAGCGGGAGGAAGCAAACAACTCCTTGAGTGACACATGTTCTTCCCGGTACAGTCTTTTCAGCACATGCACCACCCGCGAGCCCACCGAAACCTGCGGACGCGCAACGATTTCCTCAAACACGCGGGTACTGGGCTCTTCCTTATGATGCTTGCGCCCTGCCGCCGCCACATACGCCTTGTAGATAACCGAAATGTCGTGGCTGAGCCGGTAGGTATTGTCCGCTTCTATGACCATCTCCTCGCGGGAGAACTGGTCGAAGTTTGCCTGCTGCGCAAGCTTCTTTGCCATATCGCGGCAGAGCTGATATTCCATCAGCTCACCAACCAGCTCCCGCTTCATCTCGTCTGCCTCCTCGTGCCTCGGCAGCAGCATGGAGGTCTTGATGAACACCAGTCGGGAGGCCATGGTGAGAAATTCGCTGGCAACCTCAATATTCGCCTCACGCATCATGCTGATCTGCTGCAGATACTGGTCGCACAGCTCGGAGATGGGTATATCACAGATATTCAGCTTATGCTTGGAGATCAGGAGGAGTATCAGGTCGAGCGGTCCCTCAACCACCTCCAGCTTGTAGGATAGTTTTTCCATTTTTCCCTCTTTTTTTTGCCTTACAGTCCGAAGATGCCGAACAGCAGATCCCACAGACCGAAGATGCCGTTGATAATGCAGCTGCGAAGGAAATTGAGCGGTCCATCCAGCAGACCGGAGAAAACCAGCACCATAATGCCTATCATAAAATACTGAGAGTTTTTCTCCAGAGTATACAGCCAGCGGTCAGGCAGCAGCCAGCCGAGGATTCTCGAGCCGTCCAGCGGGTGAATGGGAAGAAGATTGAAGACCGCCAGACCCACGTTTATGCTGATGATGGAATAGAACGCCATAACGACGTAATAGGCAGCACTGCCGCTTACGGGGAAGCAAAGGATTATGCGCAGTATCAGTCCTGCGGCAAGTGCCGCAAGCAGGTTGGAAACAGGACCCGCCAAAGCGGTCAGTGCCATGCCGCGCTTACGGTTTTTCTGGTCACGGAAGCGCATGGGGTTTACCGGCACAGGCTTTGCCCAGCCGAAGCCAATGAGGATAATGGCAGCCGCGCCAAGCCAGTCTATGTGTGCCATGGGATTGAGGGTCAGTCTGCCCTGCTCGTAGGCGGTGTTGTCGCCCAGCTTGCGTGCCATCCAGCCGTGCGCAAGCTCATGCAGCGGCAGTATTCCAAGAATGATGAAAAGTCGAACCGCCAGATTGATAACAAGGTCCTGCCATGAGGCAATGTTCAAAAACCACATAATGCTTTCCTTTCTGCATCAGATATATTTGCCATAATATGCCATATTAATTATTCAGCGTAATCACATTATATAATACAACATCTTGTGTTAAATTACAATAACAAATATATGAATAAGTATATCAATAAAGGCACCGAAGCGATGTTTTTCCGCCTCGGTGCCTCTTTGTCTGCTATATCTGCGCTATATTACTTCCACCTTGTCAGGCTTTATGTCATGTGCCTCCTTGGTGACGCTGGGGTGACCGATAGCTGCCGCGATGGTAAAGCGGTAGCCCTCGGGGAAGTGCAGAGCCTTGGCAAGCTGCTCTCCCCTCTCGCCCGCAAAGGCGCACTTGCACATACCGATGATGACCGAGCCCAGACCCATGGAGTGGGCAGCCAGTGCCAGATTCTGCACAGCGATACCCGCGTCCACCTCTGACCAGCCGTTATTGTTGTCGGAGGAGATGAACACCGCCAGCGGCGCATCGTAGAACACCTTGTTCTTTCTGCCTGCCAGACGGTCGATGGCAGACTTGTCACCTGTGCCGCAGACGATTTCCACCACAGCGTCCTCCACCTGCCCGATGAGCGAGCGGTCGGTGACGAAGGTGAAGTGCCACGACTGGGCATTCATCGCCGTAGGAGAAGCCAGCGCACACTGCTGCAGCAGCTCTATTTCCTCGGCGGTCAGCGGCTCTTCGGTAAAGCCGCGGTTACTTCTGCGGTCAAATATACTTCTGATGGTTTCGTTCATGGTCTGTCCTTCCTTTCGGTTGGGTATGAAAATCATTCTATATGCTGAAATAGAAACGCACGCCGTTGTCCATGTTCTCCACGCCGAAGTCGGCGTTGTGGGCACGCAGGATAGTGCTGACTATCTTCAGCCCCAGACCGGAGCCGCCGTAGGAGCGTGTGCGCGCCTTGTCCACCTTGTAGAAGCTTTCCCATATCTTGTCGATGCTCTCTTCGGGGATATGGCTTCCGCTGTTGTAAACCTCGCACAGCACTTTGCCGTCCTGTCTGGAGAGGGTGACCTTCACCACGCCGCCGTCGGGGGTATGGTTGTTTGCGTTGGTGAGCAGGTTGTTGATGACCTCCTCCATGCGCTCGGCGTCGGCATAGACGGTGGTGTCGCCCTCGCTGTAGAAGTGAGCGGCAATGCCTCGTTCCTCCAGCAGCAGCGAAAGCTTCTGCAAACGCTCCTGCGCCAGTTCAGCCAGATCAAACTCGGTCATCACCGGCTCCACATTGCCCGATTCCAGCTCGGCAAGCTGCAGCAGACGCTGTGCCAGACGGCTCATGCGCATGGCTTCGTCCTCGATGATGCTGCAGTAATACTCCCGTTCCTCGCTGCTGCCGTTGATGTTAAGCTGCAAGCCTTCACAGTAGCCGAGGATAATGGAAAGCGGGGTTTTCAGCTCGTGGGAAACGTCGGAGATAAAGCTTTTGCGCATCTCGTCCACACGTTCCCTCTGCACCAGCTCCGCCTCCAGACGGAGGTTGGCAATGCTCAGCTCGTCAATCTTTGCCGCAAGCTGGTCGGAGAGCTTGTTGACGCTTTCTGCCATCTCGGAAATTTCATCTCCGGTATTGATAACGAGTCTTTCGGAGAAATCAAGCTGGGTCATCTTCTTGGCGGTGATGTTGACCTGCTCGATGGGCTTGACAAAGCGGCTGCCCATCACCATTGCGGCGATAAAGCCCAGCACCATCAGCACTACGCCCACAAACATGGTAAAGTGGTTGAAAACGGTAACACCGTCCTCAATGGCTGCCACAGAGGAATTGATGATTATGTAGAAGGGATATTTCTCGCCTAAATACTCCTTGTCGGCACGGGCGTAGAGGCTCAGGTAAGACGCCTCCGTCAGCTTGTTGTATCGCCGACCGAACTGGGGCTGTGTGGTGAATATCTCCACCGAGCCCACCTTTGCGCCGTCGGGCATAAGCCATTGGCTGAACCACTGCTTGCCACCGTCCAGCTCGCCGTTTTCGTCCACCGGCAGGAAGATGGTGTCATAGATGTCGTCACTGCAGAAAAACACCGTGCGGGTGCAGTCTACAATGAGTATCTGAATATTGCGTGTTTCCTCCAGCATAAGAAGCTGCCGGTTGATGTCGGGGCTGTCAAACTGCAGCTCGGTTATTTTGTGGAAGCTTTCGGTAAGGGATTTTTCCTTTTGATTGGTGTAGTAGGGCTTGAGCAGCAGAGAGTTGCAAGCTATCATAACCGCAATCATAAGTGCTACGCCGCCCGTAAAGAGCAGCACCAGCTTGTATTTTATGGACAGTTTCACTCTACTTTACCTCAAGTCTGTAGCCCACACCGCGTACCGTGACTATCATATCGCCCGATTCGCCAAGCTTTGCGCGAAGCTGCTTGACGTGGGTGTCCACCGTCCGCAGGTCACCGAAATAGTCGTAGTTCCACACACCGTTGAGTATCTTCTCTCGGGAGAGGGCAACGCCCTTGTTCTCGATGAAATAGAGCAGCAGGTCGTATTCCTTAGGGGTCAGCTCCATCTGTCTGTCGCCCACATAGGCAACGTGTGCCAGCTCGTCCACGCGAATATCGCCGCACTTTGCCGAGCGGTCGGGCAGCACGCCGCGCCGCCGCAGCAGTGCCTGCACGCGGGCAACCAGCAGGGTGGGAGAAAAGGGCTTGGTCACATAGTCGTCCGCACCGATGCGAAAGCCGTAAAGCTGGTCGTTCTCGGTGCTTTTGGCAGTCAGCAGGATAACGGGGATACTCTCGCTTTTGCGCAGCTCCTCCAGCACCATCCAGCCGTCCACCTTGGGCATCATAACGTCAAGGATAATGAGGTCGGGCTTTGCGGGCTTACGCATAAGCTCCAGCACCTGCTCGCCGTCCTCTGCCTCGATTACCTCGTAGCCATCACGAATGAGAAAGTCGCTGATGAGTTTGCGTATGCGTATCTCGTCATCGGCAATAAGTATTCTGATTTTCCCGGTCTGTTCGCTCATGCACAGCACCTCTTTCCTTTGTTTGTCATAATAATAAGTGCATTGCGTGATATGATTGTGATGCTTGCCATGGTGGATATTTGAGGTGTTTGTGATATTAATGTGATGTGACAGCTTCCTCCCGGGCAAGCCGTTTTGCCTCCTTTACGTCGTCGGCGGTGCAGCTTCGGGAATAGCGAGCCTTTTTGTACAGGGCGGTAAGTGCGGTGATGTCACAGCCCTTCTGCGCAGTGATGGCAGCAATCTCATCGGGGGTCTCGCTGCCATTCAGCTTTATGCCGTATCTGCCCGAAAGCTGACGTATCTTTCTCCTGTAGCAGAGGCGCACCTTCTCCTCGCTGCTTAGCAGCAGAGAACGCTTGGGGCGGTTTCTTTTCAGCATCTCGGGGTCAAGCAGTTCAAAGGTATCGTACTGGGAAACAGTCTTTTCGCTCACCACGCTGCGCCGCATCTTCATCAGCTCGGTGTATTTTCTCACAAGGAAGATTATGAACTTTACCAGCCGCACAATGATAACTGCGGCAAGGACGGTAAACACGACAAATCCCAGCACAGCAAGGATTATTTCATTGGAATTGCTTTCGGCAGCCTGCATCGGGAAGCCCAGCTCCAGCTCCTCTTCAATGATCTCTTCTTCAACAGGGCTCTCTTTCAGCAGCAGGGAAAGCAGCGTGGAAAGACCGCCGAATACAATCAGGAATACGTCCTTGAGCGCGCTGATTATAATTTTCATCAGGCTCATGCCGTTGCTGTAGGGCACAAGCATTGCGCCCAGCGCGGTCAGTGACACTGCCAGCGTGGCGAAGGGGCGCAGACGGGTCTGCACAACCTCCATTGGCTGTGTCGAGCGGCTCTCGAAGGCGGCGAGACCGTTTTCGATGCCCTCGTTGAGGTATGCGCCCACCGTCAGCGGCAGGAATATAACACTGCACACAAACAGGCGGCGGGAGCAGTCGGTCAGCCCTGCCAGCGAGCAGAAGAGGAACAGTGCCATCGGCACAGCCATCCACTGCAGGCACAGCAGAAATTTCGTGGGCTTGCGGTTAACATTGCTGTATGCCTTGCGCTCAAGCAGTGCGGCGATGTAGCCGGTCAGCGCAAGTGCTGTGCAGGTGACCTTGTCCCATGTGGCGGCGGGCACCAGTATTCCCGCGGCAACCACCGCAGCACCCGTCAGCACCAGCAGGGGTATGTTGTTCACGCGGCGGCACACTGCTGTGCATAGCAGGAAAAGCAGCACAGCGGGCAGAAAACCGAGGATATACTCCACGTTCTTCCCTGCCACTGTGTATATCATCACAACCACGCTCATGGCGGCGGTAAAATACTGCAGGGTACGGAAGAATGCCGCGCCGCTCAATTTCTTATCAGCGTTCATCGGTAACCCTCCATATATAATGATTGGCAATGCCCTCCAGCTCGTTTTCTCCGTCAGGCTCGTCGGCGCGCACAGGCTTTATCCACATGACCTCACGCCCTGCTTCGGTGACCTCCTTGACGAAATTCACCATGGCGGGCTTGACGTAGGGAGCGATGACTATGACAAATTCCTCCTCGCCTGTTTTGTCGTCGGCAGCCACGCTCACAAAACGGCGCACGTTGTTTTCGGTGTCCAGGCGTGCAAGGGCGGTGCAGACGGTGTCTGCGTGCTGCGGAGAGCAGCCGCTGCTGATGCGGGTGACCTGATGTGTGATGCAGTCGGTGCCGTTGGACAGCAGGCTGACGGGTATGCCGTCACCGATAAGGCGGCGGGCAACAGAGGCGGCGATGCGTATACTCTCCTCTGCCACCACAGGATCCATTGCCGTCTCCACGCACAGCCATATTGCCGCGCTGAGAGAGGTGGTGGATTCGTACTGATTGACCACAGGGCGGTCACTGCGGGCGGTGGCTTTCCAGTTGATGGCGCGTATGCTGTCGCCCTCAACGTATTCGCGGACTCCCCTGAAAACAAAGGGATCCTCCTGCAGGTTTCTCTTTGTGATAATCTCGCCCATAAAGCGGCGTGCCTCAAAGTACAGCTCGCTGGTGTCCACAGGGCGGGGATATACCACCAGCTCCGCGCTGCCGCTGTAGTTGCCCACATAGCGGGAGATCATCAGCAGGTCATTGGTAAGCAGGTCGATGGCACGCACCGTTTGCAGTCCACGCTTTGCGCAGGTGACAGGCAGGCGGCGGGTGATGCGCTCACCGGGGCTTATGGCGAAGATGTCCTCACGGTAGTAGTAATCGGTAACGCTTGCGTTGGTGCTGTCGGGCATGACGAGGTCGCGGGATGCCTGAAACTTGACGGTCAGCCAGGGCAGGGGCAGCCTTCCGGCGTGCTCCACCACCTCCACCAGCTCGGCAGTGCCGCCCTCTACGGAGCGGTCGGTGCCAAAGCTGATGCGCACATTCAGTCCGTCGTCCCAGTGCGCGTCGTAGATCCACTTCTCTATCCACGCCAGCACAAGCAGCAGGACAAGAAATATTACAATACTCATTTGGTGAAATCCTCAACAGGGGCGGCAACGCCCTGCACGATGGTTCTGATGGCGGAGGCACTGCCCTCGCAGCCGCGACCCATGCCTGCACGCATGATAATTCTGTGACCCAGCACCGGCTCACAGAGCAGCTTGATGTCGTCGGCGGAAACGTACTCACGTCCGGCGATGGCGGCGATGCCCTGTGCCGCACGCAGAAGCTGTATGCCGCCACGGGTGCTGACACCCAGCTCCACCGACTGGCTGTTTCTGGTTGCCTCGATGATTCTCTGCACATAGTCCACGATGCAGGGGTGTACAAACACCTTGCGGCAGGCTTCCTGTGCGCTTTCTATATCAGCAAGGCTGCACACCGCGCCAATGCTTTCGATGGTGCCGCCCGCTACAAAATCGCTGAGTACACGGCGGCTTTCCTCGCCCTCGGGATAGCCCAGCGTAAGGCGCATGAGGAAGCGGTCAAGCTGTGCCTCGGGCAGGGGGAATGTGCCCTGTGTTTCCACAGGGTTCTGGGTGGCGATGGCGAAGAAGGCGGGGCTGAGCTGTCTGGTCTCGCCGTCCGCGGTAATCTGACGCTCCTCCATTGCCTCCAGCAGCGCCGACTGGGTTCTGGGGGTGGCGCGGTTGATTTCGTCAGCCAGCAGAATATCGGTAAACAGCGGACCTTCCTTGAAGGAGAAAGAGCCTGCGGCGCGGTCAAAGACGCTTACGCCGATGAGGTCGGCAGGCAGCAGGTCGGGGGTAAACTGCACACGGGAGAAGCGTGCGCCTACAGACTTCGCAAGAGCCTTGGCAAGCATGGTCTTGCCGGTGCCGGGCACGTCCTCCAGCAGCACATGGCCGCCGGTCAGCAGGGCAGTCACCGTAAGTGTGACCGCCTTGCGCTTGCCATATATAGCCTTCTCTACGTTCTTGATAAGTGCTTCGGAAAGATTCTTAACCTGTCTGATGTCCATGCTTGCATTGCTCCTTTTTTTCTTTTCTGTTTAGTTATACTTTGCGCGTTCCTTTCTTTATATAAGGGCGCGGTTGGCTGCTGTTTTGGGTGTTTTGCGTACCTTTGCAAAATCGCCGGAAGGAAGATTCCGTTCCGGCGATTTATTGACTATCTTATGTACCCTTGCGTTCTTATCTGAAGCGGTCGATGAAGTCCAGTATGCGGCCCCAGATGTTGGGACGGTCGTCCTCGTACTCATCATCATCGTCGTCATCGTCAAAGCGGGCGGGCATGGGCTGGCTGCGCTGGGCGCGTCGGGCGTCATCGCCCACCGGCAGACCGGCTCTTCCGGTGCGGGGACGATCCTCACGCTCGTCCTCTCTCTCGTCATGGTCGTCAATGCGGGATCTTCTCTCGTACCGTTCATCGTCGCGGCGGGCATCTCTGCCCTGACGTCTGTCATCACGCTCGCCCTTGCTGCGGGGAGAACGCCAGCCATCGTCGTAGCGGGCGGTGCGGGGTGTGCGGGGCGCATCATCATCATCGTCCCTGTCAACGCGGTATCTCTGTCCTGCCTTGACGCGGTATCTGCGGTCGTGCTCGTCGTCGCCGTCATTGGGACCCTCGTCCACAACAACAGGCTCGGCGTAGGAATGACTGCCGCCGGCAAGCTGAGAGAGCATCTCGTAGCCGTCCAGCATATCCTCAGGGTCTTCCTCGGGCTGCTCGGTTACTTCGGGACCCTCCACCTCGTGCTTGATGACCTCAAAATACTTGGGGTCGTCATCGGCAAAGATGGACTCACCGTCCAGCATATATGCCTGACAGAGGTACTGGCTGGCAATATCGGGTGCGCCGCACTCCACAAGGCACTGACCGAGGCGATAGTTTATATCGGCACTCTGCTCGCCGCCAACGCATCGGTATGCCTGAAGAAATGCGCGTCCTGCTTCGTTGTAGTCACGCTTTTTCCACTGAACCTGACCGATTGAGGAATATATCCATGTGGCCGCTTTATACTCCTGCTTGGGGTCGGGAACCATCGCAAGCGCGTCATAATATTTTGAAAGTGCGAATGCGTACTCCCGCATCTCCGCAAGTTGTGCTGCGTGCTGGCACAGAGCGATAATCTGCTTTTGCAGCTCGGGGTCCATTCTGGCCACAGGCAATCCCTCCAATCGACCCATCCGAATACATCGGCAGTGAAATTTGCTTTTTTATGATAGTATTATAACACAGCATCGGGCAGCGAACAACTGTATTTCGTGCCAATTTTTTGAATTATTTTAAATATTTATATGACACTGTTCGGCTCGCTGCCGTTATGCTTTCAATTCAAGAGTGCAAGAGGCTGCACGCACCTGCCTCGGGCATGACCGCAGTACCTATTGCTCCGACGGGTTTTCCGTCCTCGAAGAGGGTGTACATGGTCACCTTTTGCTTGCAGTAGCAGTTTTCCCCATTCTTCAGGGAAATGACGGCGGAAACCCTCTCTTCTCCCCTGCCTACAGCCTCATACAGC
>SVPT01000061.1 GCA_015065695.1 Oscillospiraceae bacterium
TTTTAGGCAAAAGGAAAAGCCGAAAAACCTGATTAAATCAAGCTTTTCGGCTTTGGCGGAGAAGGAGGGATTCGAACCCTCGAACCGCTTTTGACGGTTACACGATTTCCAGTCGTGCGCCCTCGACCAACTAGGCGACTTCTCCATATCTATTTACTTGTCTTTTGCAGGGCTTCCGCAAATTGCTTGACTATTATATCAAATGGATTTCATAAAAGCAAGTCTTTTTTTCAGTTTTTTGGAATTTATTTTTTCTGTTTGAAAGCGACGCACAGTAAATCATAATAATGAGCAGAAACAGGGGAGATGTCCTGCCGTTTTCACACGCAATTTTCCATTGCCCTTTCCGTCTGCCTGTGGTACAATCTACCCAAACAGCTTGGGAGGTTTTTCCTATGCGCGACATAATTATTGCATCAGCCATCACAGTTGGCATCATCATATTGCTTGTTCTGGCAGCGGCACTGGTGTGCTACCTTATGGTGTTCCGTTCACCCCGCCGCCAGACCTTCAGCGGCGATGAATACGACCTGCCGCAGGGCGAGATTTATGAGCCCCACTGGGAGCAGATGAAGCAGTGGCAGCGCATGATTCGCAATATGCCCTGCCGCGAGATGTCGGTGGTCTCCTTCGACGGGCTGACCCTCCGTGGGCGGTACTACGAGTGCGACCCCAACGCACCCATTGAGCTGATGTTCCATGGCTACAAGGGTACAGCGGAACGTGATATGAGCGGCGGCGTGGCGCGCAGCTTCTCCGTCGGTCACAACGCACTGCTTATCGAGCAGCGGGGCGCGTGCCGCAGCGAGGGCAATACCATCACCTTCGGCGTCCGCGAGTACCGCGACTGCCTGACATGGACGGAATATGCAGTGCAGCAGTTTGGCAAGGACTGCCGCCTGATTCTCGCCGGCATTTCCATGGGTGCGTCCACAGTCATCATGGCGGGAGGCAATAAGTTGCCCCCAAACGTAAAATATATCCTCGCCGACTGCGGCTTTAGCTCCCCGCGTGAGATTATCAGAAAGGTGATGAAGGACAGAAAGCTGCCCGTAAAGCTGGTTTACCCCATTGTCCGTCTGGGCGCGCTGCTCTTTGGTGGCTTCGATCCCGAGGAATGGTCGCCCGTGGAGGCGGTAAAATGCTGCGAGGTGCCGGTAATCCTCTTCCATGGCGAGGCAGACGACTTCGTCCCCTGCGAGATGAGCAGACAGATTTATGATGCCTGCACCGCACCCAAGAAGCTGGTCACCATTCCCGGCGCAGGGCATGGGCTTGCCTATCCAGTAGACCCCGAGGGCTATATCGCTGCGCTGACCGAGTTCAAGCAGCAGTGCGGGGTATGATGCTCTATTTACATAAGCACATAAAGAAACCGCACAGCGGTCACGCAAAAGCGTGATGGCTGTGCGGTGTTTGTTTGGTGCATTATTTTTCCTCCGAGCCGTGCCGTGCGTAGAATGCCTTGACAGCCTCAAAGGTCTGTTCGCTGATGACGTGTTCAATGCGGCAGGCGTCCTCTGCAGCCGTCTGCTCGTCAACGCCGATGGCTGTCAGCAGAGCGGTCAGTACGGTGTGTCGCTCGAATATCTTCTCGGCGGTTTCCCTGCCGCTTTCGGTAAGGGAAATATACCCGTCCTTGTCAACCACGATATATTTCTCGCCCTTCAGGATACCCACAGCGCGGCTGACGCTGGGCTTTGAAAAATTCATATATTCCGCAACGTCAATGGAGCGAACACTGCCCTTGCGTTTGCATAAAACATAAATAGATTCGAGATACATCTCGCTGGATTCCTTGAGTGACACAGCACAGCCTCCCATCGCATAGTTGCTTTGCATAGTTTGCTCGTATATATAATAGCACAATTCTGTCCAATAATCAACAAAACAAAAAAAGAGTTGACAAACAATAGCAAATCGGCTATACTATAGGTGGTTAGTCGTGGCTAACTCATTTTTAAGACGGTGAGTTAGCGGAGCCTAACCGTCTGGAGAATAATACCAATCAGGAGGGATAAGCCATGCTGAATACTGCTGAAAAGACCCTGAGAGATGCCGCAGAGGGCGAAGAGTACATCATTCGTGACGTGCTGACCCATGACGATGAGCTGGACGCATTTCTCTTTTCCCTCGGCTGCTACAGCGGCGAGCCCATCACTGTCGTTTCCCGCAGAAAAACAAGCTGCATCGTGTCCATCAAGGACGGCAGATACAGTATCGACAGCCGTCTTGCGGGCGCGATTACCATATAGCATAAGCGGAGCCGACAGCATAATCGGCTTTTTTGCAGGGGCGTGGTTAGCGGAGGCTAACTGCGTTGAGGATAAGCTAAGTAATATAGACAAACAGGAGGATATACCATGATAAACATTACGGAAAAGACCCTGCGCGATGCCGCAGAGGGCGAGGAATATATCATTCGTGACGTGCTGACCCATGACGATGAGCTGGACGCATTTCTCTTTTCCCTCGGCTGCTACAGCGGCGAGCCCATCACCGTTGTTTCCCGCAGAAAAACAAGCTGCATCGTGTCCATCAAGGACGGCAGATACAGCATCGACAGCCGTCTTGCGGGCGCGATTACCATATAGCAGACAGCCGACAGCATAATCGGCTTTTTTGCAGGGGCACGGTTAGCAGAGGCTAACTGAATACAGATGCACAAAAATGCATTATTTGCAGATGAAAACAATATGCTGAACTGAACAGACAGCAAAAACGGAGGAGAGAGCAATGAGGATAGCACTTATCGGCAATCCCAATTCGGGGAAAACCACCATGTACAATGCCCTGACCGGAAGCAGCGAGGACGTAGGCAACTGGGCAGGCGTTACGGTGGACAAAAAGCAGCGGCAGATAAAGAAGGCATATCAGGCGGGCGGCCGACCCATCACCGTCATCGACCTGCCGGGTGCCTATTCCATGTCCCCTTTCACCAGCGAGGAAAGCATCACCAGCAGCTATGTGCTGAATGAGCAGCCCGATGTCATCATCAACATTGTGGACGCAGCCAATCTCAGCCGCAGCCTCTTCTTCACCACCCAGCTTCTTGAGTTGGGAATACCCGTTGTGGTTGCCCTCAATAAATGCGACATCAACGAAAAGAAGAAAAATACCATCGACAGCGAAATGCTTGCGCAGCTTCTGGGCTGTCCTGTGGTGCAGACTGTTTCCACCTCCGCAAGAGGTCTTAAGACACTGGTGGAGAAAGCAGTTGCCCGCGCAGGCAGCGTGCAGACCGCACCCTACAGCGCAGAGGGAACACCAGAGGACAAAGCCTCCGCCGAGGCAGCCGACCGCAGACGCTTTGATTACGTCAACGGCATTGTGGGGGAGGTGGAACGCCGCAAGGTGCTGACCAAGGACAGAAACTTCAGCGACAGCATTGACGCAGTGCTCACCAACCGCTGGGTTGGTCTGCCCATCTTCGCCGTGGTAATGTTCCTTGTCTTCCAGATTTCTCAGGTGTGGGTGGGTACTCCTGTTGCCGACTGGCTGGTTGGCTGGCTTGAGACCTTCCAGGACTGGGTAGGCAGTCTGCTAACCAATGCCCACCCGCTGCTTTACGCACTGCTGGTGGACGGCATTATCGGCGGTGTTGCAGCAGTAATCGGCTTCCTGCCGCTGGTCATGGTGATGTACTTCCTCATTGCGCTGCTTGAGGACTGCGGCTATATGTCCCGTGCCGCCGTTGTACTTGACCCCATATTCAAAAGGGTGGGTCTCTCCGGCAAGTCGGTCATTCCCTTCGTCATCACCATCGGCTGTGCCGTGCCCGGAATCATGGCGAGCCGCACCATTCGCAACGAGCGGGAGCGCAGAGCGACCGTCATGCTCGCCCCCTTTATGCCCTGCGGCGCAAAGATACCCGTCATTTCCCTCTTTGCGGGAGTGTTCTTCGACAACGCAGGCTGGGTGAGTGCGCTGATGTACTTCTCCGGCATCGCCATCATCTTCCTCGGCGCGCTGCTGATAAACGGCATAACAGGCAACAGAGCAAAGAATTCATTCTTTATAATTGAACTGCCCGAGTATAAGTTTCCCTCTCTCTGGGGAGCTTTCCGCTCCATGTGCAGCCGTGGCTGGGCGTACATAGTAAAGGCCGCCACCGTCATTCTGCTGTGCAACACCGCTGTGCAGATAATGCAGTCCTTCGACTGGAGCTTCAGCGTGGCGCAGTCTGCCGATACATCTATCCTTGCTTCAATAGCACGACCCTTTGCCTATGTTCTTGTACCCATCGTGGGTGTGCTTTCCTGGCAGCTTGCCGCCGCTGCTGTCACCGGCTTCATCGCCAAGGAAAACGTGGTAGGCACTCTGGCAGTGTGCTTTGTCGGTCTTGAAAATCTAATTGATACCGAGGAGCTGGCTCTGATGGAGGGCGCAGGTACACAGGCGGCAGGCATCATGGCAATAACCAAAGTCGCCGCCCTCGCATACCTGATGTTCAACCTCTTCTCACCGCCCTGCTTTGCCGCCATCGGCGCAATGAACGCCGAGATGAAGAGCGGAAAGTGGCTGCTTGGCGGCATCGGTCTGCAGCTTGGCATCGGCTACACTGTGGCGTATCTGGTGTACACCATTGGCACACTGCTCACCGACCCCGCTTCCCTCAGCATCAACGGCGCAGTCAGCGGGCTTGCCGCAGTGCTGCTGTTTGCAACGGTCATAGCTTTCGTTGCAGAAAAGACAAACAGGAATACAGAAAAAGAAAGCAGAAAGGGTGTGTAAGCATGGAGAACTTCATCATTGCGGCAATTGTCGTAGTCATCGTCGTTGCGGTTATATGCTATCTGGTAAGGGCGAAAAAGCGGGGCGCAACCTGCATCGGCTGCCCCCATGCTAAGCAGTGCAGCGGAAAATGCGGTGCCTGCATGGGCAATACAGCACCCACCGAATAAGTAAACAAACAGTAAAGAAACAAACATAAATATTGAGCAAAATTGCCATTGCTGATATAATGCTGTTGCTCCTATATAATATAATGGAAAAGAAAAGGGGAGAGCATCAATGAAAAAAGCAATGGCAATTTTGCTTGCGCTGTTTATGCTGCTGAGCCTGTGCGCCTGCGGCAAGGATAATGAAACACAGAATGTCGTGTCACCGACCGGCGTGTCGGCGGCAGATACCCCGCAGTCACTGCACCTTACAGTGGACGAGCTGCCCATCATAGACGGCGCAACCGCCCTTGCGCCCTACTACGAGGCAATGGCCGCCCGTCTGCTTGGCGTGGATATAGAGGAAGCCCGCACAAGAGTGCTGTGCTCCACCACAGGCGCAGCCTATGAGAATCTCATAGACGGCAAGGTAGATATGGTTTTCTGTGCCCTGCCCTCCGATGAGCAGGTCAGCGCAGCCAGAGAAAGAGGCGTGGAGTTTGAGTACCACCATATCCTCAACGGCGGCTTTGTTTTCTTTGTCAATAAGGATAACCCTGTGGACAGCCTGACCGTCGAGCAGCTTCACGACATATACAGCGGTGCCATCACCAACTGGAAGGAGCTGGGCGGTGCCGATGAACCCATCATTGCCTATCAGCGTGACGAGGGCTCAGGCAGCCAGACAGGTCTGTACCGCTTTGTTATCCCCAAGGACGAGGTCATGGAAGCCCCCACCGAGCGTGCCATTGCCGACATGGGCGGCATTGTGGACGCTGTCGCCGGCTTTGATAACTCCGCAGGGGCTATCGGCTATTCCTATTACTACTACGTTGCCAGTATGCACTATACCGACCGGATAAAGCTGCTTGCGGTGGAGGGCGTTGTTCCCGGAAACGACACCATCGGCGACGGCAGCTATCCCTTTGTCAACCATTCCCAGATAGTCATTCGCAAAGGCACTCCCGCCGACAGCAATGTCTATAAGGTCATCGAATGGGTGAAGAGCGAAGAGGGTGCGCGCCTTGCGGAGGAAAACGGATATGTTGCGAACAGAATGTAAGGCACTGTGCGTGCTGCTTGCACTGGTAATGCTGCTCTCCTGCCTTGCCGCCTGCGGTAAGCCGTCAGGGGAAAGCGGGGGAGAGGGTGTTCCCCATGCAGAAAGCGATACCGCCCAGAGCCACGGCACAGCCCGCCGCACCAAGGCGGCAAAGCTGGCACAGCGCGGCATCGTTGTCGAGAATAATCTGACCCTTGTTCAGGAGCGGACAGGCGAGAGCACGCATAGGCTGTATATAGACGGTCTGCGCGACCAAGCCGTTGAGGACAGGATAAACCAACGGCTGGACGAAATACACAACCAGATGTACAACTTCACGTTTATCCCGCCCTACCGTGGAATCAACGTCATGCTGAACAGCGGAGAGTTCAGCAGCGTGCCCGACGAAACATGGATTTACTGGGGTGTTACCTGCACCTCCTCCAACCTCCTTTCCGGCTATGCTGACGTGAGCTATTGCTTCTACGGCGAAGATGATTTCTTCAATGTCAGCTACTATGTTCCCTTCAATTACAATCTGGGAACGGGCGAGGAGCTGAAGCTGGCAGATGTATTCTACAAAGACACCGACTACATAACCCTGCTGAATAATATGATAAGCGAGCGGCTGGTCAGCCAGAAGGTGGACGACGACACCGAGGGGGTCAACTTCTTCGGCGGCGAGGTTGAGCTTACCGCGCCATTCAAGGGAATAGCCCCCGACCAGAAGTTCTGGTTCGATAACAACGGCGCAATTTCGCTGGTGCTGGACTACGACACGCCGGAATTTTTTACCGATTACTACGCCCATGCCATGGAGTTTGACCTGAGCGATATTGCCGCATTCTCCTGCGTAAGTACCGCAAAGCCGGAAAAGCTGTACGAGGACGGTGACACTGTCTACCTCCTGCGCAGCCGAGAATACGACCGGCTGAAAAACCAATCGGAGCGCACCGACCTTATGAGCGAGGCAATGCCCAATCTGTTTTATGGGGAATGTTCAGCATATCTGAACGAGGATATGTCAGAGGGGCTGCGCAACAGGATAAAGGAGCTGGGCAGGACAGAAAATATGCCCGTAACCGTTGAGGAGGCTTACCGCAAGGCAGAAGCCGCCGCAGACGGACAGCTGTGGGACCAGAGTTATCAGGCAGACGTTACCACATCGTCATGGGGCGAATATTGCTCCATCTCGCAGTGGATGTACACCAACGCAAACCTTGTCGATGAGTGGGGCAACTACATCGATGAGGTGTACAGAGAGAGCAGCACCAGAAGATACTGCACTGACAGGGACGGCAATGTGATGTCTTTTGAGGACATCTTCAGGCGTGGCTGTGATATTGATGCAATACTGGCAGATGCCATATCAGCCGAGCTGCAGAAACTTGAGCCGCTTGCGCCCTATCCCAGGCAGGCAGATGCCATAGCCGAGCGGCTGGTGGAGCATATCAGCGGCTTTGAGCTGTACAGTCTGGGAATAATGCTGTCCTTCGACCTTGATGCGCAAGAGCTGTTTGCCGTGGTGCAGGAGTATATGCCGGAGGCAGACCCGGACTATTCATACGACTACACCGAAGCCTGCCAGCGGATTCCCTTCCGCACAATCCGCTGCGAAAACCTGACTATTTTCGATTAATTAAAAAGTAAAGCAGACCGCCAGCCTTTCCCGATGGGGGAGAGGCTGACGGTCTGTTTTGTCGTTGATTATTCGGCGGAAACAGCCTTGGGGGCTGCCTTTTTCTTGCCGCGCTTTTTCTTGTAAATGCGCTTGAGCGTTGCCATAAGCTGACGGAATTCCTCGGTGCGGTGGTAGAAAAGCACCACAATGGTGTTGGGGATAATCAGGCACAGCAGCATCTTGGTGCCAAAGGTGAGGAAAGTGCTGCCGAAATTGATAAAGGTGCTGATATACCACGTCAGCGCACAGCTTCCCGCGGTTAGGAAGAAGAAGATAAACCAGTTTCTGTAGTATTTCAGCAGACTGACCTTGAACACCCGCTTGAATACCAGCATGGGGTCAAACCACTGCATGGTGAGAATCTGCGCGATGCTGGTGGCGGCCTTTACGCCGATAATGCCCATCTGCACGTCGGTGTCACGGAAGTGGAGGGCGAAGAGAATGGACAGACCGATGTTGATGCAAGCCATGACAACGGGGCGGAAGCGTCCTTGCACGAAAAGTCCGTTGGTGTCGCGGAATGCGCTGACCGGGTGAATCATGCTGTTGATGTAGAACTGGAAGGTGACCACCAGAACGAACAGCGCGGAAAGCTGGAAGCTGTCGCCCAGCCACAGCCCGATAAAGGGATTGAGCAGGGTGATAAAGGAGGTGGCGGCAAAGCAGCACACCCAGAATGCGGTGAAGTGCAGCATACGGAAGGTGCTGTACTGCCGCTGGCTGTCGCTCTGGGCGGCAAGGTTGCCGATACTGGGGCTTGCGGAGTTGTAGAACTGGTTGACGAGATTGTTGACTCGCTTGGTCACCATGGTGTAGTTGTCCACATAGCCGACCATCGTTGAGCCGAACACCGCACTGATAATCACGTTGTCGCAGCCGTGCATGAGTGCGTTGGACACCTTGTAGAGCATCTTTGCGCCCACGTCGCGCAGCAGCTTCTTCTTTTCCTCTGCGGTAAGCTGTGCGTCGCTGTGTTCTTTCAGCTCGGGGTATCGCTTCTCCGCATAGCGGGAGGTGACCCAGTTCTGTCCGCGGGTAATCAGTATGCCCAGCACCAGATAGACGATGAAGTTTTTGAAGATGAACAGGGTGATGCATTCCACCGTAACGCGGATAACCGAGAAGATGGTCTGCACACGGGAAACATACCGGTGCTCCTGATGGGCGGTGAGCAGCGTGGTCTTGTAGATGAGCAGGTAACTGATGGCGGTGTTTGCCACATACAGGATATAGATGAGGTATATCTGCCGGTATATTTCCGGCGATACCTTGTCCGGCGGCACGATGATGTGCATAAAGGGCAGCAGCGCCAGTCCCAGCACCATGACCGATGCCGCAACCATGCGGTAGGCGGTCTTGTAGAAGTTGAGCAGCGCGGCAATGCGCTGATTGTTTCCCTCCGCCACAGGCTTGTACATGGCGTAGGTGATGGCACCGCTCAGTCCAAGCTCGGCAAAGGAGAGCATGGTCAGCACACTGGTGAACAGTCCCTTTACGCCAAGGTACTCCTCGCCCAGTGTGTATATGAACACCCAGCGCATGACCAGTCCTGCGGCGATATTGACCAGCTTGGCAGTAACGCCGGCAACGGTGTTGAGGAAGGTGTTGCGTGCCCTTGTGTTTGTGCTTTTTGTGTTCTGCATAGTACATACTCCGTATCATAACGTACTAAAACTAATATATTGACCCTGCGCACCGCTGTCAAGATATATATCATTTCTGAAAGTAAATCTTTCCTTGTTGTAACCATATTTCGCCGCCAATGGTTACAGTTGGGTGACAGATGCCGCCTCTTCATTGACAAATGGGGGAGGGGCGTATACAATGTACAATTGATAAAATAGCGTTGTTATGCTCCAATGAAGGAGGCGCAATTTCTGTGAGAATACTCAAGCCCGAAACACGAGCCGCGCTGCACCGCTGGCTTTTCAATAAACCCCACCTCAAGAAGCTGGTGCATAAGCTGGTGTACATAAAGGACCGTCTGACCATCGCCCACTATTCTTTGTGGAATCCCCTGCGCAGGGATACGGTACTGTTCACCTGCTTTGTGGGGCGCAGCTACGGCTGTTCGCCCAAGGCTATATATGAATATATGCGCACCGACCCCCGCTATGCAGGTTATAAATTTGTCTGGATGTTCCGTGACAAGGAACGCTGCCGCAAGTATCGCCAGATTCCTGCCCTGCAGGACGCAGAAATCATCGAGTTCAAGTCGGCTGCCTACTACAAGTACCTTGCCTGCGCCAAGTACATTGTCAGCAACTATAAGTTCCATGCATTCTCCCCCCGCAGAAAGGGGCAGATATTCCTCCAGTGCTGGCATGGCACACCCCTCAAGCGGCTGGGCTTTGACGTTGACGACAACGTCATCAATGCCCGCGATTCCCGCAGCGACCTGAAGAAGCAGTACGAGTGGATGTCCCGCCAGAGCAGCTACTTCATCTCACCCAGCGCATTTGCCTCTGCCCGCTTCAATTCGGCGTACAAGCTGCAGGAGATTCAGCCGCCCACCGAGATAATCGAGGAGGGCTATCCCCGCAACGATGCCCTTGCCGCCGCAACACCGGAAAAGGCACAGGAAATACGCCGTCGGCTTGGTGTGCCGGAGGGCAAGAAGGTCATTCTCTACGCGCCCACCTTCCGTGATAATCAGCACAGTGCCGGTCTGGGCTTTACCTATGAACTGGCGGTGGATTTTGACCGCCTGCGTGAGCGGCTGTCCGATGACTATGTCATTCTCTTCCGTGCCCACTACCTTGTGGCAAGCTCCTTCGACTTCACGAAATACGCGGGCTTTGTCTACAACGTGTCCGATGTGGACGACATCAATGACCTCTATATCTGCTCCGACCTGCTGATAACCGACTACTCCAGCGTGTTCTTCGACTACGCCAACCTGCGCCGCCCCATCATCTTCTATATGTACGACAGGGAGCAGTACGGCAGTGTCATTCGTGGCTTCTACATCGACCTTGCAGAGCTGCCCGGCCCCATCGTGGAGACCGAGGACGACCTTGTGGAGGCGGTGCTGGGCTTTGACGAGGAGAATTTCTACGATGCCCGCTACCGTGCATTCAATGAAAAATACAACTACCTTGACGACGGCAACGCCTCGAAGCGTGTAGCGGAGCGGGTGTTTGAGCCTATCGTAAAATAAAGGAGAAACAGCTATGAAACGTGTCATTACCTACGGTACCTTTGATATGCTGCATTACGGTCATGTTCACCTGCTGCGCCGCGCCAAGGAGTACGGCGACTATCTCATCGTAGCCCTCTCCACCGACGAGTTCAACAAGGGCAAGGGCAAGACCTGCTACTTCTCCTACGAGGAGCGCAAGCTGCTGCTGGAAGCTATCCGCTATGTTGATCTGGTCATTCCGGAAACCTGCTGGGAGCAGAAATCCTCCGACGTGCGTGAGTACCACATCGACACCTTTGTCATCGGTGACGACTGGGAGGGAAAATTCGACTTTCTCCGCGAGCAGTGTGAGGTAGTATATCTTCCGCGCACACCGGAAATTTCCACCACCAAGATAAAGAGCGACCTCAATGCATAACCGCAGAAAATAATAAAGGAAACAATCAATGGATAACAGTATCAGAAAGATTAAAGCCGCTGTGCTGGGCACAGGAAGCTGGGCAAGCGCACTGGCGCAGACCCTTATTGACAACGGACACCGCGTTGTGATGTACGGCGTGGACAAGTCGGAGATAGAGGACATCAACGCAAACCACCGCAATAGCCGCTATTTTGGCGACACTCCCCTCCATGAGGATATGCGTGCCACCTCCGACCCCGCCGAGGCAATGGACGGCGCGGAGCTGGTACTCATCACCGTGCCCACCCGCTTTGTTGCGGACGCACTTAATACCGTAAAGCCCTACGTCAGGGCCGGCACAATGATAGTAAACGCCAGCAAGGGCTTTGACCCCAACACCGATCAGCGTATGTCGGAAACCATACGCAGGGTGCTTGGCGACTGCGCAATCAAAGAGGTGGTGTCCATCATCGGACCCAGCCACGCGGAGGAGGTAATCCTGCGCAAGACCACCGCCATCTGCGCCGTCTCCCTCGACCTTGACTGCGCACGGCAGGTGCAGCAGATTTTCTCCAACGAAAACCTGCGCCTCTACATCAACGATGACGAAATCGGCGCGGAATACGGTGTTGCCATGAAGAATGTCATCGCTCTTGCCTCCGGCATGATGGCGGGCATGGGCATAGGCGACAACGGCAGAGCGGCACTGGTCACCCGCGGCATTGCCGAGATGACCCGCTACGGTATGTCCAAGGGCGGCAGACAGGAAACCTACATGGGTCTCACCGGCATCGGTGACCTTGTTGTCACCTGCTTCTCGCCCCATTCCCGCAACTATCAGGCAGGTTTCATCATCGGCTCCGATGACAGCGCAGAGCGTTTCTTCCGCGAGAATACCCGCACCGTCGAGGGTGTGTATAGCTGCAAGGTCATCTGCGAGGACGCCATGAAAAACGACCTGCTCATGCCCATCATCAGCAGCGTGTACGATGTGCTGTTCAACGGAGTGCGCCCCTCCGACGCTGTGCGTGAGCTGATGAATCGCCCCCTTACCGACGAGCGTATATAACGAGTTTCATATAAATAAATGATAAAAGGAGATTCACCATGTCCAATCCCTATCTGCCCAAATGGGAATATATCCCCGACGGAGAGCCGAGAGTTTTCGGCGACCGTGTCTATATCTACGGCTCTCACGATACCGCCGGCTCGGGCAAATTCTGCGACTACAAGCTCAAGTGCTGGAGCGCGCCTGTGGACGACCCCGGCAACTGGGTGTGCCATGGCGACATCTTCCATACTCAGGCCGACCGTGACCACCCCGCCGACACCGACTGGACAACCACCGACAACGAGCTGTTTGCCCCCGACGTTGTGGAGAAGGACGGCAAATACTACCTCTATGCCTACATCGTCAATTCCATCGGCTGCGTTGCTGTGGCAGACCGCCCCGAAGGTCCTTTCACCCTGCTCTCCCAGTACAAGTACACCATCCCCGATGAGATATGCAACAACGGCTGGTTCATCGACCCGGGCGTGCTGGTGGACGATGACGGCAGAGCATACATATACTGCGGCTTCGAGCGCTCCTACATGGCAGAGCTGAATGCCGACAATATGTACGAGGTGCTGGACAACACCTGCATCGAGCATATCATTCCCATCGAGACCCGGGAGGAGGACGGCTTTGACGACAAGGATTCCCTCTTCTTCGAGGCTTGCTCGCCCCGCAAGGTGGGGGACACCTACTACCTCATCTACTCTCCCCAGAAATGCACCCGTCTGGCATATGCCACCTCCGACAAGCCCACCGGCCCGTTCAAGTATCGTGGCTGGATTGTGGACAGCGGTGTGGATTATCCCGGCGGCAACGACCACGGCTCTATCTGCAAGATAAAGGACCAGTGGTATATCTTCTACCACAGAATGACCAACGGGTCAATCATGTCCCGCCGCGGCTGCGTCGAGCGTATCGAGATTCTGCCCGACGGCACTATCCCCCCTGTGGAAACCACCAGCCTCGGCTTCTCCGAGAGCCTTAACCCCTACAAGGTAACCCCCGCTGACATCGCCTGCGTACTCAAGGGCGGCGCACTCATCACCGAGCGCAACGTATTTGACCGCTTCATCACCGGCATCACCGAGGACTGCGTCATTGGCTACAAGTATTATGACTTCGGCGAGGACTACTCCAGCAAGACCATGGAGTTTTCCGCGCTGGTGGGCGGTCTTGGCTGCGACTGCACCCTGCATATCCACCTCGACAGCGAGGACGGCGAGGAGCTTGGCTCGGTGAAGATAGGGCACGACAGCGGCACAGTGGAGACCGTCGTCAAGGCAGTCACCGGCCGTCACGCCATCTTCTTCCGCGTCACCACCGACTACACCGGCTGGATGGGCGATTACTTCAAGGGTCGTCCCCTCTTCGAACTGAAGGCATTTGTTTTCATGAAGTGATGAAAATATACAAAAAACAGAAAAGTCAATAAAAATCATCTAAAGTAAAATAACTATTGACCATCTGGAAATAATATGCTATAATCAACGTGCTGTGCCGAGACACAGCGAATATCAACCAAGGCCCTTAACGCGGTTTCGGGGTTACGCCCATTTAGGGAATACACCTGCCCGCTTGCTGCGTTACTGGCAGAAGAGCGCGTGACGCCAACACGCGTGATTCAAAGAAGAAAGAGGTGCAATTCAAATGCTCAGAGAAGAAAAGCTTGCGATCATTCAGGAGTATGCCCGTCATGAGGGAGATACCGGTTCGCCCGAGGTGCAGATTGCCATTCTCACCAAGCGAATCAACGACCTCACCGAGCATCTCAAGCTCAACAAGAACGACCATCATTCCCGTCGTGGACTGCGGAAGATGGTTGGTAAGAGAAGAAACCTGCTCAACTATCTCATCAAGATCGATATCCAGCGTTACCGCGACATCATTGCTCGTCTGGGTATCCGCAAGTAATCTCATTCTCAGGGCAGACGGAGGCAAATCTCCGTCTGCCATACGTCTTTTGGGAGCTTTTTCCAAAAACAGACCCACGCAGCCCCAGAAAAGTCAATAGGACATTCCGGCAAAGCCCTGTGCCGCAAGGCATGGGGCGCGGGTGCCGGCATAATCGAGCCAGGGGAGCCTGCCGTGGCATAGCGGTAAAACGGGCGCTCAGACGCACAGCGGGATACATTATGTGCTGCCTGAGAATCGGTTTTTCTGCTAAGCCGTGTGCATCCTCCTTTCTCTATGTGAAAAGACCCGAGGAAAATGCGCCGCAGTGCGCAGTTTAAGATTGTTGCTTCAGAAAAAATGAAAATATATGGAGGATCACAAAAATGTTTGATAGCTTCAAGGTTTTTGAGACCGAGCTTGCCGGACGTCCTCTGGTCGTAGAGACCGGAAAGATCGCCCAGCTTGCCAACGGCGCCTGTCTCGTCCGCTACGGCGAGACCGTCGTAAACGTCGCAGTTACCGCTTCCGCAAAGCCCCGCGACGGTATTGATTTCTTCCCCCTCTCCGTCGACTTTGAAGAG
>SVPT01000062.1 GCA_015065695.1 Oscillospiraceae bacterium
GAGCGACCTTCTCAACACAGCAGCCTGCGGTGAGGAGGTTTCCGCAGCCATTGGTGACATTTACCTCTCCCTTGTTCCCCGCACCGACAGCGACGGGCTGGTTCATTCCATCGGCGTTGCCTCCACCACCTACCGTGCCTCCCTTGACTATCCCAGCATTGTCCGCAGACGACTGGTGTGGATTTCCGTTGTCTGCTCGCTCCTGATAATCATTTACTACAGCATCTCTGCCGCACGCTCCGAAAAGAAGCGGCAGAAGGCAGGCGGAAAGGACGTGGTACGCTGATGAAAGCATTATTCAAGAATTCACCCAACGTCCTGAGCGTTGCTGTGCGTGTGCTGATAATCGCACTGCTCTTCGGCGGCACACTGCTTATTGCTCAAAGCGTTGGAATAGCCAACTTCCAGCTTTGGCACAAGATACTCTGCGGCGCAATGCTGCTTTTCGCCCTTGTGGTACTCGGTCAGCTTGTATTCTGGGGCTTTTCCTGGGTGCGCAATGAGCGTGTCAGCGAGCTGGGACTGCACATAGTCCGCTTTGCTGTCATTCTGTTTGCCGTTGCCCTTTCCCTGTTCATAATGCTCTCTGTGGATTACACCAACCAGTACCGTGACACCCTCAACAACGAGCTGCAGCAGCAGGCTCTGGCGGGCAGGGTGTATGTTCAGAACAGCATTGGCGACAGACTGGGCAGTGACGCAGACTATTACGATGCCCTTGCCGGCAAGGTCAGCACCATGCTTGACCAGAACGACTCCAACTCCGACCGCCATGTGGTGCTTTATCTGCGCGAGCAGTTTGCCCACGGTGCAGCGGGCAGTGCCTTTGTCCCCTACGGTGAGGAAGGCAGCGGTCTGCTGGCATACAGCTCCTCCGAAACCGCACCTCCCGCAGTTGATACCGACGTCATCTGGTCGGTGATTCGCTCCGGCGAGGTCAGCAGCAGCGACTACGCTGCGGAGGTTTCCGTTTCCGATGTCACCGCCGCGCTGGCAACCGCACAGGCTCCCCGCTACAGGGCGGCATTCACCCCTGTTTTCACAAAAGATGGTATGCCAGTCGGCGTGCTTGAGCTTTCCGAGCAGCAGCCCGCTGCCACATCGGTTTTCAGCTTTGCCTCTCTTGAGCTTTTCCTCATTGTCGCAGCCGCCATCTGTATGTTCTCCTTCCTCTTCTACGGCGTAATGCAGCTCGTTGATATTTCCCTGCGCCCCCGCAAGCACGATAAGTCCCGCAAGGTGCTTACCTGCGGCCGTGAAGCCGTTCGCCCCATACTCTTCTTCGTCACCCTGACCGCTTCGCTGCCTGTGATGATGTTCTACTACTCCCCCAACATACGCGACATGGTTTCCATCGGCAAGCTGAGCGAGCGCATCTGCGACATACTGCCGATTATTGTATTCATGCTGGGTATCGCTCTGGGCCTGTTCCTCAGCCGACCCAACCGCGCAAAGCTGACCGAGCTGCCCTCCAACGCGGCACTGGCTCTGTCTGCCCTGTGCAACATTGGCCTTATTCTTATCCTTGACTGGAACAAGACCGCAGGGAACACCATGCTGCGCAACTGGCTTGTTGTCTTTATCCTTATCTTCATCTCAGGCATTGGCTACGGCATATCCTACCGCACCATAAGCAAGTTCCAGGCGCAGTCCGATGCCCTCTTCGGCACCGACAAGTACGCCTACCTTTGCTCCTGCCTCGGTGCTATTTCCGGCATCATTCTCGGAGCTATGCTTATCGACATCTCGGGCGACCTTACTGTGCGCATCATTCTTCTTATCCTCTCGGTCATCACCTGCGTGCTTTCGGTCATCTTCCTCGAGGACCTTTCCAACACTGTCGATACAAAAAAATCCCACGTTGACCAGCTTGACAACTTCGACGGTGCAATCCTCTGCATCTGCGCCATCGGCATCGCGGTATGCTTCGACTGGGTTTATCTCTCGGCATATTTCTTCAGCAGAGGCTATGCCATTGTTACCCTCGCATTCTGCATCTGCGCACCGATTATCGCTTTCTGCTTCGGCAACCGTCTGCGTCTGCGCTCTGACAAGTCCCGCCGCACCGCACTCATTGCCGGCTCGGTCATCGCCGCCCTTTCCTTCCTGCCCATGATAATCGCTCCCTCTGAGCTGATGGCATTTGTTTCCTGCATGATTGTCTGCATTGCAGTGGTATTCTGCTCTGCCGGTCTTTACAGCAGCATGAAGCACAAGGAAGAGCGCACCACCTGCATCGCCAAGGTACGCCCGCTGCTCTTTGTGGGTATATTCCTCTTCGCGCTTATTATCAATCTGCCCACCTCCCGCATTTTCCTGCTGGTTGCGGCTGTCCTTGCCCTCGCCGCAGGTCTGGGTATAATCCTCACCAAATTCCCCGAGCGCCCCGGCAAGCCCAACGTCAGCACCTATGTGCATGATGCAACTGCCGCTGCAACAGCAGTTGCTCCCGCCATCGAGCCTGTTGCCGCAATAGAGGACACTATTTACAGCTACACCGAGCCTGAGCCCTACACAGAGCCCGAGCCGATTGTCGCAGAGGAAGAGAAACCCGGCTTCTCCGCCGAATCTCCTGCTGACGACACCGCTTCCGTGGAGGAAGAAGCACCGCCTGTAGTTGTTGCGGACGATTCCTCAGAGGACAGTGTCACCGCTCCTGCTGATGACACCCCGACGGCAGACGATGCCGACAAGCCCAAGGACAGCTCAGACGTTTCCCCCTTTGACACCCCCCATCCCCCTTCGGTGCGCAGCTTCCACGGCGGGCTTTCTCTGGAAGACCTTTCTTCTCTGGATTCCCTGCCCGACGACGAAGAGCTACCCCCTGTGGTGCTGTAAGCGTCTTTCGCTCTGTCTTATAGAAACAAACCGCGAGTCTCGGCTGTTATGCTAAGGCTCGCGGGTGTTTTTTCGGCAAAATGCAAAACAATATGCAAAAAGCCTCAGCGCCCGTCAACAAGGCACTGAGGCTTTCTTATGTTCAGTTAGCTATTACGGACAGCATCGACAGCTTCCTTGGGATTCTGAAGCCCGAACATAACAGCGATGATAGCGTCACCAAAACGGCGAAGCATCGACGCGGGGACCAAGATGGAATCCTTGATGATGGCAGGAGTGGGGGTAATCCCGTCGCAGTCGTTGAAAGACTTATAGCGGATTTCGCCGTCGTCAAAGTCCATTTCAAAGTTGCCGTTGAGGAGACCGTAGTTGATTCTGGTAAGCAGCTCGCACATATCCGCACGCACGTCCTCGGACGCATTGAGCGCCACATATGACAGGGTATAGAAATGGTCGTCGCCGACACGGACTATAATCTTGGTTGATGCCAGCTTGCTGTCAAGGTTAAGGTTGAAGTGGAACTCGCCCTTTTCTTCGTCAAAATCGTAATTCCAGTCGTCATCTTCCAAAAACTGATTGATTGCTGCGGCAATCGTCTTGTCATACTCGCGCATTAAAATTCACGCTCCCTGATATTTTTTTGACCACAGCGCAAGCCCGGGGCTGACTGCGTTGATCTACGCTGATATTATACCATAGTAAATCAGGCTTTGCAATAGTATTAGAGCTGCGAAACTTCCTTGTTGCCATTGCTGATAATTTATGATAATATATCCCTATAATAAACAACTCTCTGTCGGGAGGAATTTTGAATGAACCAACTGGATACACTCCGTCAGGAATGTCTTTCCTGCACCAGATGCGGGCTGTGCAGCGGCCGAACCAACGTGGTCTTTGGCGTTGGCAACCCCCAATCCGATGTGCTGTTCATCGGCGAGGGTCCCGGTCAGCAGGAGGACCTTTCCGGTGAGCCCTTTGTGGGCAGGGCGGGAAAGCTGCTTGATCTTATGCTTGATGCCGTAGGACTTTCGCGGCACAGCAACATATACATCGCAAACATCGTCAAGTGCCGCCCGCCGCAGAACCGCGACCCGCTGCCCGAGGAGCAGGAGGAATGCATCAAGTGGCTTGAGGAGCAGATACGCATAATCAAGCCCCGCGTGATTGTATGCCTCGGCCGCATCGCCGCCGCGCGCATTATCCACAGCGACTTCAAAATCACCAAAGAGCACGGTCAGATATTTGAAAAGGACGGCATAAAGATGATGGCAACGCTGCACCCTGCGGCACTGCTGCGAAATCCTGCCCAGAAGCCCGCCGCCTTTGAGGATTTCCTTAAGCTGCGCGACCTGCTTGCACAGCCGGAGAATCCGGGCAACTGACGCCAAAATTATACGCGCCCACACCGTTATGGTGCGGGCGCGTTTGTTATGCTTTTGTTATGCTTATCATTTGCAAAGCAGTGAGAATCACTTTTCTCCCGCCCTCTGCCTTTCACGCAGACGCTCTACCCATGCGGTAAGTATTCCCAAGGTCTCTTCGCGGGACAGCACCATCTTGGAGCGCGGATTATGTATGTACTCCAGAAATGCCTTGAAGGCATTGAGTACGCTTTCTTCAAAAATATGCGCCGAGCGGAAGTCCGTCATATCCTTGTCGTGAGTGTTGACAATGATGCTCTTGTTTGCCGCGATTAACATGGAGCAGCCACGCGAAACCCGCAGCTTTGCGGGATTTGCTGCCCTGATGAAACCGCCTTTATTTATCAGCTCGATATATTTTTCCAGATACTGTAAACGCACACTGATTGGGAATGGGTCGGTTATACATTCGGGCAGCTCGCTTGAGCGACCGGTTTCCATGAATTTATCCAGACCGGCGACGGAAAAAATCAGACCGGTGCTTAACATATCCATCGCATAAAGCTGTGAAAACCTGACCCTTGCTAGATTGGCTATCTTATCTATGCTTTCCGGCTCTGAAATATCTTTTTTGCGGCAGCTCAGGATTACGTCCGGATTAAGCACCCTGCACAGCGCCGGCTCGCTCACGATGTAGTGTATATCGCAGTTATCGTAAGTTATATGCTCCTGCTCACCGCTCAGCGTATCTTCCATGCTGCCGTACTGTGTTACCACCGGCTCGGATAAACCGAGTACCATGTCAAAATTGTCCCTGTACAGGTCTGCATGGTCGGCATCGCAAAGCAGCACACCGGTCTCAAAATCTGAGGAGATGCGCAGCACCCTGTCACCCGACACTATGTAATACGGATACATACGCGCCGCATCGTTGGCCTCGATGTTCTGCGTGAAATAATAGTATGCGCTGTAACCGCTGCCCACCGACAGAGCAAAGGGCAGAATCTCCATCATGCGCATGGTGTTGTTCTTGCCGCTGCTTTCGGAAAGGCTCTCCATGCTAAGCAGGTGCTTTACGCTCATGCACCCGGGCATCGAGCAGAGAATCTGGTAAATCAGGCTGAACAGATTCTTGTACTTGAAGGAACAAAATATGCGAAGCTGCTCGTTCTTGCCGCTGTAAGCAGCCATCTCAACGATGTCCTTGACCGCGTTGTCAACAGCGTAAGCACTGCTGCAAATGATTATCTTCTGTTCCGACGGGTTTTCCGATATAATCATTTTACGGCTGCAGCCGCTGTCACGCAGCGTATCCGGCTCGAGAGATTCTATACTGCCAATCATTCTTCGCACCATGTCGTGCTGCTCATAGGCAGCCTGACCGATACGGTCCTCTTCCAGATAATCCTCCAGCTCCTGACGCACCGCAGCAGGCAGGCTCATTACAGAGCACAGCCGTTCAAACTGCTCCTCTGTCGGGCGGCGCAGACCCTTGAGCATACGGGAAAAATCCGCGTTGTCAATCATTATTCTTGCGGAAAGATGCTTCTGCACAAGCTTCTTTTCGTGTACTATCTGGGCAAGTCTTTCACTGAATTTTGACATAGTTCCCCTCCGTTTCTGAAATTACTGTTATTCGTTCCTTTGGGTTTTGCTTTTTGCAGCTTAACACTCAGTTTGCAGCTTAACACTCAGTCAACAATTTTTGCTTGCGATATAGACGGTTCAATTTGGCGTATTGGGGAATTTTGCTTATTTTTATTATATCATATTCTGCCAACTTTGCAAATACAAGTTGACAGGACTTCTCATTATTGTATAATTATTTTATCACAGCGTATAAAGGGGGGTACGATATATGAATACAATGAATAATATTGTGGGAGAACGCATTCGCAACATGAGAAAGAGCCTTGGTCTGAATCAGCAGCAGCTTGTGGAAATGCTGCTCGGTTCCGGCATAGTCATGCAGGTATGCACACTTTGCAAGATTGAGCTTGGACATCGTCAGGTGTCGGACATTGAGCTGAAGGCATTCGCCGATGCCCTGCAGACATCTATTTCCAGCTTTTTCGGCTGAGCGTCCTGTCCTGACTCTGGCACACACAACTACATAAAAGACGCGGCTGCAGTTCTCTCTGCAGCCGCGTTATTTTACTTTTAGAGCTTCATATAGCCGTTGGAGTTTACCAGAGCATCAATCTTCTCCTGCCTCTGGCAGAAGGGACACTCTCTGTAGCTGAAGGTCTGGTAATCGGGAACATCCTCCGAGCCAAAAATGGAGAATACCTTTACCCCGACGATTTCGCTGGTGGCACTGAACAGCGCGGCAACGCCTGCCGATGTACCACCGTAATAGGCAATGCATTCCAAAGAGCGTTTGATGGTCTTGCCGGTGGTTGCGGAAGAGATGAGCAGCAGCACATTCTTCTGCATGAGCATCTTCTGGAGGTTATCACGGAATATCATCTGACCATTGGTGTTGAACTCCGGAATAAGCACATGAATACGCTTGTCGGCATTGATGCCGTTGTAGGAATCAGCCAGCTTCTTTGCAAGGAACGCCGCTATCATCTGTGTATCGTCCATGCAGATGATGGTGTCAATGGGCTGTGTCTGGTAATGATCTGCCAGCACTTCTGCTGCCAGATTTGCATGATAGTGACTGGTCAGCAGCTCGGTAAGGTCGATGAAATAGTTGATATGCGAGTGATTGGTCGCAAAATGACCGGGAATGTAGCTCATTGAAATTTCTTTGTTGACCTTTGAATAGACAGTCTTTGCTCTGCTCTCCATCAGAGAATCCTCCTTCTTAATCAGTTGTAGTAATCATCGTTCTGGGTATATCCATATTCATCATAACCCATCAGGGTGTACGACTGGTCGGGCATTTCTCCCTGCGCGGGATACTGCTGGGGTGGATACTGCTCATAACCCGGGTCATAGCCCTGGTCATAACCTTGGTCATATTGGTATTCATCGACATATTCGCCGTAGGGCTCTTCTCTTTCCATGCGCTCCAGACGGCGACCCACATCATCAAGCTGCATCTCAGCAATGGCTTTCTTCTTCAGGTTCTTGTCAATAAAGTAGCCAGTGAGGAAGCCAAAGAGGAAAAGCACGATTTCGCCTGCGATAATCAGTATCAGCCTTGACAGCGGGCTTATCTCGTCCTCCCCCTCATCCTGTTGCTCTTCCTCCGTGCCGCCTATGGCAACGGTGGGAGCAGTGGTGGTGGGTAACGTAGTGCTGGCGGTAGTGGTGGTTTCCGAGCCGATTGTTACCATCGCGCCGTCAGAGGAAGACACACCGCCGATGGCAACACCTGCGCCTTCCACAACATCTGCCCGTGTGATTATTACGCCGTAGTGCATCACCGCGCCGCTTTCGGCAGTGACGGTTATTGTGTAGCTGTTCATTCCCGGGACAAGGTCCTTTACACCCTCACCGGTGACAATAGACTTGCTGCTGGATGGCGTTGCGGTTATCCTCACGCTGGCTACGTCGGAATTGACGCGCACAGTGTAAGCGACAAATTCAGGATTGAAGGCAGGCACCAGCTCGCCCGAAGTCACCATCAGCGCGCTGAGACGAGTATCGGAGGAAAGCACCGTGGAGGGCTGGGTTGCCGCGGTTGCGGTGGTCTGCACAGTGAGCGTCTGCTGGGCTATGCTTATCGCGCCGAAGGAATGCTCATCGCTGTGACAGCTTTCTATAAGACCGGTCACCTGACCTACACCGCTCTTGCTGATGGTCTTGAGCGACACCGTCAGGAAAGGGCGTGTCTGACCGCTCGTCAGCAGGGATTTGGTGCTGTCGGAGAAGGTGAAGCGCAGTCTGCCCGATGAGTTGTCAGTCTTTTCGCAGCTCACAGTCTGATGCTCCGAACCATCTATGATGACACGCATATCATCGGAATAGGTAGTGTCCACCCTCCTGAAAAGGTCGCTGTTGAAGGTGAACTCGCCCTTGAAGTCGGTGATGGTCTTGTCCGTGTCGTTTCTGACGTAGAAGATTACGCTGATGGTGTCGCCGCTGTACACCGAGTTGGCACTGGTGGTGAAGTAGAACTCCGGCTTATCCGAAAGCGCGGCGGCAGTGCCCACAGGCAGCCAGGCTGCCTGCAGCATCACCACAACCATCAGAAACACCAGCAGCACACATATGCGATTTATGGCTTTAGACACTGTATTCTTTTCCTTTACTTGAGAAGATGGTCAATAAGCTGGTCAATATCCTTTTCGTTGACTGTACGGTCACCGTTGACATCGGCAGCAACCAGAGAGGCCTCGCTGAGGGGCTTCCTGTTGTAGATATACTCCTCCAGCACAAGCTGGTCGCGGGAATCCACTCTGCCGTCTCCGCTGATGTCATAAGGAATGATAACCAGCAGACGGTCGAGCATTTCGCCGTTGCGCCAGAGCTGAATCTCGGTACCTGTGCCAACCTGCGCGCCGATGTCCAGTCGGGTGCCCTCGCTGTCGCAGATGACAACATACGCTCCGTCGGCTGCTGCATCGCCGCTGACTGCGGTGGTAATGCCTGCCTCCAGTTCGGCAACACTGGTACCACGCAGACTCTCGGTCTCGGGCACAACGCCGCTGAGGGTATGACTGACGCGGTTGACGGTGAATACCGACTGCTCGGCAACAGTCAGACGGACGGGATACATCTGCTCGTCAAGCACAAGTATGCTGTGGTACAGATTGTCAACATCGGACTGGGAAACAAGGGTCTTTGCGGGATAGCTCAGCTTTTCATAGGCAAGGCGAGCCTCCTGCAGGTCCTCGTAGTAATTTACCGTGGGCGGCTGGGGAATGGAAATAATGCGATTCCTGACATCGGAGGCGGAGATAATATCTCTGTCGCTGGTGACGATTACCTCGGCAGCGCCCTCGTAATCCTCTTCCTCTTCAAATTCGTCCACCTCGGACTTGAGCTTGAGATTGTAGAACTCCGCGATGGCTCTTGCGTCGGCTATGCCGAAAGCGGTAAGGTTGGTGTTGTCGCTGAGGAACGCGCTGTCACCCTTGACGAAGGCGTGCTCAACAAGTATTCCGGGGATTCCGTAATTCTTGATAGGGCCGCCGATGACCGCGTAGTAGTCACCAATCTCCTCGCTGCCGTCGTCATGGTAGTAGATGCGGTGACCGTCGCTCAGGCGGGTCTTGACACCGCGTATGCGCATATTTATATTCTTGAACTGTTCAAGGAAGCACAGCGCAAGCTCGGTGCTGTCCTGATAGTATTCCTGCTTGTAGGTGCTGTGGGAAACGTACACCTCAGCACCGCTTGCCGCCGCGTTGTCCGAGTCGTTGCAGTGCAGGCTGATGAGAATGTCCGCGTCAACCTCGCCGGCGAAGCTGATGCGGTCGTTGAGTGACATGACGCCCTGGCTGTAATCTATGCCGCGGTGGGTCATATACACCTCTATGCCGGCATAATTCTGCAGCTCCTCATAGCAGGCAAGGGCAATGGCCAGATTAAGGTCGGACTCGTACAGCCCCGCGCTGTAGTTGGCTGCGCCTACGTCCGAGCCGCCGTGCCCGGGGTCAAGCACGACAACCAGCTTCTTGTTTTCCTTTGCAAAAAAGCCTGTCGTCACTGCCGGAATGGCAAAGGCAACCAATGCGCAGCACAGCGTTATTATCAGCCATCGTCTCAGCATTTTGTTCTTGTTGTTCATATTCAGCTAAGCTCCTTGCCTTTCTGTAAATATATCACATTTTGTCATCTTCGGCTGCGGCAGATTACTGCTGTGCGTTGCTCTCACCGTAGATGTTGTAGCCGTATTCGTCGTACTCATCAGCACCGGGCTGTGCGGGCGCAGGTGTCTCGGTTACACCGAATTCACTGGGCAGGTATCCGCCGGGCTGCTGATAACCGGGCTGCTGGTCATAATACTGACCATACTGTCCGTACTGGTCATATTGTCCGTACTGGGCATTGGCAGGATTGCCATAGCCGTTTCCGTAATCTCCGGAGGGCAGCATGGGATAGCCGTTTTCATCGTACTGCACAGCGTTGGGGTCATACTCTTCGGTCTGCTGGGTTTCCTCTACCTCCTCGGGCTGCTCCTCAGCCTGCTGCGGCATATAGCCCTGCATCTCAAGCTGCTGCTGGGCAGCGAGCATATCCTCAAGGGTCGGGTCAGCCGGCTTGGTGGCATTCTTGTGGGTCATGTAGCCGGCAAAAAATGCCAGTATAAAGAGCGCAATCTGGATAAACACCAGACCAAGCAGCGTCCAGAGGGTAAGGCTGACGGTGGCACTGAAGTTGCCCTCGCCCTTCTCCTCTTCTTCATTCTGGGTGGGCTCGGCTGCTGTGGGCTGGGTGGTGGTTTCGGTGGTAGTGGTTGTGGTGGTCGTGGTGGACTCGGTGACCGACGTTGTGGTGGAGGTGGGCAGCGTTTCGCCCAGAGCAAGCCTCCTTACGATGGCGGTGTATGTACGCTTGGTGGTGCCGTCTTCGGCAGTTACCACAAACTGGAAGGTATTCTCACCCACCGAAAGCGTGTTGTCCGCAGGCGGCACATATTCCACAGCGGAGGCGGGGTCGGACTTTGTCCAGTTGAATTTGAAGTCGGGAATGGAGTAGGTAACCACAACATAATAGGAAGTGACATCCGGTGAGAAGGCGGGAGTCATTTCCACCTCGGAGTTGTTGACGATGGGCACGATGTTGGTCAGCGCCGCGTCATTGGAAAGGTTGGTGACCGTCAGCTTCTTCTGCGTGGTTGGCTTGAAGGTGAAGGTGTGGGAAATATTTTCGGCAGACAGCGCGGTATTGGTAACGTCGGTACGCATATATGCCTTCATATCGGTGACAGTCAGGTCTATCGGCGCGCCGTTGGCTGTGTTGTTCTGCACAAGCATGGTGAATGTTACCGATGCCGTCGCGCCGACGGCGATGGGTATGCAGTCGGTGCGGTTGGTTGCCTGATAGCTCACCTCTATGACGTTGCCGGTCTGGGTGAATGCCGTCTTGGTGGGGATTGCGGGATAGGACACTATGCCAAGTGCGTTGTTGTCAAAGGTAAACTTATAGCTCAGGTCACTTATTTCGTGAGCGGTATTGTTCTTGATTGATATTGTTATGTCAACCGTTTTCTTGATCTTAGCCGAATCTGCGCTGAGGGTAATCTCAGCCTGAAGCTCACCGTTATCCACTGTGGTGGCTTCTGCTTTCATTGGCACCGCAAGGGTAAGCAGCATTACAAGTGCGACAAGCACCGCAAAGCATCTGGACAATTTATTCATTATCGAACCCAGCCCGTCTTTTTGAATATTTTGGCACTCCCGTCAGATATTCCTATGGAAAGATGCACATAGATATAATACCATATATAGCTGTATATTTTCAAGGAAAAATCGCAATAAACTGTAATATTCATATAATTTTTATCTTTGTGCGGCTGTGAATGACTTGCTTTATTGCGTCTTTCGCTGCTTGGTGGTATAATGAATTATCTTTGTCCAAGGGGGCTGCGTGCAAATGGTCAAGCTGACAATAACAAAGAACGATGCCGGACAGCGTGTGGATAAGTTTATCACCAAGGCATACCCTGAGCTGCCTGCCTCGGCAATGTACAAGGCTCTGCGGCGCAAGGACATCAAGCTCAACCGCCGCCGCTGCGAGGGCTCCGACCGCCTCAGCGAGGGTGATGTGCTGGAGCTGTACATTTCCGATGACCTGCTGGGCACAGCCGCCGCCCGCGAGCAGTACCGCTATGAATTTCTCCGTGCCGGCACTGCCCTTGATATTGTATACGAGGACGAGCATCTGCTGGTAATCAACAAGCCGCAGGGACTTATCGTCCACCCCGACAGCACCTACCAGACCGACACGCTCATCTCCCGCATACAGCGTTATCTATATGAAAAAGGAGAGTATCAGCCCGAAAACGAGCAGAGCTTTGTCCCTGCGCTGGTCAACCGCATCGACCGCAACACCTCCGGTCTGGTGATGGCTGCAAAGACAGCCGCCGCCCTGCGCATACTCAACGACAAGCTGAAGAGCAGGGAGATTGAGAAAAGCTATCTGTGCATCGTACACGGCAGGGTGAAGAAGCACTCTGAGACCCTTGTCGGCTACCTTGAGAAACACGAGGCGCAGAATCGTGTGTACATTGAGCAAAAGCCCAATGCCCGCACCAAGACCATAAAGACACGCTACCGACTTATTGCCACCCGCCCTGAGCTGAGCCTGCTTGAGGTGGAGCTGCTCACAGGACGCACCCATCAGATACGCGCCCACCTCGCCTCCATCGGACACCCACTGCTGGGTGACGGCAAGTACGGCACCAACAGGCAGAACAAGGGCAAGGGCTTCAGCAGGCAGGCACTCTGCTCCTACAAGCTGGTGTTTGCCTTCACCGAGGACGCAGGTGAGCTTCAATACCTCAACGGCATGGAGCTGCGCGTCAGGAGCGTTGACTTTGCGCAGCAGTTTCTCGCACAGCCCGACTGCACTGTGGTTTCGTCCATAAGCTAACCGATTGTTCTGCGTTTGACAACTGCATTGGGGCATGATATAGTTTACTTAATAATATTTACATAATCATTCATCGGAGGACATCACATGGATCTGCTTTCCGGTCTGAGTGAGCAGCAGCGCGCCGCGGTGACAGCCACCGAGGGCTATGTGCGCCTTACCGCAGGCGCAGGCTCCGGCAAGACCCGCACCCTTGCACACCGCTATGCATATCTTTCGGAATACATGGGCATTTCGCCCGCACATATACTCTGCGTCACCTTTACCAACAAAGCCGCTGCCGAGATGCGCAAGCGCATACGCCGTCTGACCGGCGACAGCGGCACAGGCATGGTTTCCACCTTCCACGGTTTCTGCCACCGAGTCCTCAAGGAGGACATACACGTTCTGGGCTACCCCACCACCTTCCTCGTCATGGACAAGGAGGACCAGAAGCGCACTGCCCACACCGTCATGGAGCGGCTGGGGCTCAAGCTGCAGAACAAGCGGGTTAAGCAGATACTGGACGAAATCATCAGCCCGCGCAAGGGCGATTCCCTCAGCTATGTGGGGCTCTTCGCCAACACCGATGGGCGTGCGCTGGAGGAAAGCGCTGTAAACGCCGCCTGCGAGGAAGATGCCATCTTCTATCATTACTTATACGAACAGCGCAAGAGCTTTGCGCTGGACTTTGATGACCTTATCTATTTTGTCCTCTACATCTTCCAGCTTCGTCCCGACATACAGAAAAAGTGGCAGGAACGTCTGGAATACATCATGGTTGACGAGTTCCAGGACGTGGACGACAGCGAGTATTCGCTGGTCATGCGCCTTGCGGGCAAGCACCGCAACCTGTTTATTGTAGGCGACCCCGACCAGACCATCTACTCATGGCGAGGCTCCAAGGTGGAATACATTGTTAATTTCGATAAGCAGTTCCCCACCTGCCAGTCACTTTTGCTTACTGCCAACTACCGCTCCACCCCCAACATAGTCAATGCCACCAACTCCCTCATCAGCAAGAACACCTTCCGCATTGACAAAACCCTCACCTCACAGCGCAGCGGCGGCGCACAGGTGGTGTACAACCACGCCCGCGGCGACGAGGACGAGATATGCTGGATTGCCGACCGCATTGAACAGCATCTTCGCGAGGGCGCACCCCTCTCCTCTATCGCTGTGCTTTACCGCGCCCACCACATGACCCGTCTGCTGGAGGAGGAGCTGATAAAGCGCAGTATCCCCCACCGGGTTTACGGCAACATTGCCTTCTACGAGCGTGAGGAAGTCAAGGATATGCTGTGCTATCTGCGTATGCTCACCGCAGGTGACGACATTGCCTTTGCCCGCGTTGCCAACAAGCCCCGCCGCCGCTTCGGAAAGAGCAAGATGGAGCAGCTTGCGCAGTACGCGGAGGAGCATGGACTTACCCTATTCGCCGCCGCAAAGCAGTGCCTTGCACAGGACAGCCCCATTACCTCGGGCAGCAGAATCGGCGAGTTCATTGAGCTTATCGACCGTGTGCGGGAGGAAAGCGAAAACCGCTCTATCTGCGACTGCATGGAGGAGCTGATGACCGCCAGCGGCTACGAAACCATGCTGCGCGTCAACGGCGACCAGGACAGGCTGGACAACCTCGCCGAG
>SVPT01000063.1 GCA_015065695.1 Oscillospiraceae bacterium
GAGGGTGGCGATATCCTGCAGCATCTCCTTGCGGCGGTCGCCGAAGCCGGGAGCCTTGACGCCAACGCAGGTGAAGGTGCCGCGCAGCTTGTTGACCAGCAGGGTGGAAAGTGCATCACCCTCAAGGTCCTCAGCGATGATGACCAGCTTCTTGCCGGCCTGAACGATCTGCTCCAGCAGGGGCAGAATCTCCTGAATGCTGGAGACCTTCTTATCGGTGATGAGGATGTAAGCATCGTCGATGACGGCTTCCATCTTCTCAGTGTCGGTGACCATATAGGGGGAGATGTAGCCGCGGTCGAACATCATGCCTTCAACGACCTCGGAATAGGTCTCGGCAGTCTTGCTCTCCTCAACGGTGATAACACCGTCGGCGCTGACCTTCTCCATAGCCTCTGCGATGAGAGTGCCGATCTCCTCGTCGCCGGAGGAAACAGCAGCAACGCGAGCGATGTCGCTGGAACCGTCAACGGTTCTGGAGATGCCGCGCAGAGCGTTGACAACAGCAGAGGTGGCGCGGGCAATACCCTTCTTGAGGAACATGGGGTTTGCGCCGCCGGTGACGTTCTTCAGACCCTCGCGGATAAGTGCCTGAGCCAGCAGGGTAGCGGTGGTGGTACCGTCGCCTGCTACGTCGTTGGTGCGGATGGAAACTTCCTTGACAAGCTGTGCGCCCATGTTCTCAAAGGGGTCGTCCAGCTCGATTTCCTTGGCGATGGTCACACCGTCATTGGTGATGAGGGGTGCGCCAAACTTCTTGTCAAGGACAACATTGCGGCCCTTAGGACCGAGAGTGATCTTTACGGTATCGGCAAGCTGGTCAACACCGGACTGCAGAGCCCTGCGTGCTTCAGCGCCGTAGATGATAATTTTTGCCATCTGAAAAACCTCCGAAAATTAGAAATCAGTCTTTACTCGACGATTGCAAGGATGTCGTTCTGGCGAACGATGGTGTATTCCTCGCCGTCCACCTTAACCTCGGTGCCGGCATACTTGCTGGTGATGACCTTATCGCCAACCTTGACAGTCATGGTAACTTCCTTGCCGTCCACGTTCCCGCCGGGACCGACCGCTATGACCTCCGCAACCTGCGGCTTTTCCTGTGCTGCCGCGGTGAGAATGATGCCGCTGGCTGTGGTTTCCTCAGCCTCGCACAGTCTGACGACAACACGGTCAAACAACGGTTTAATTGTCATGATCTTACCTCCATTAAATGTACTTATGCACTTGAGTGAATTTAGCAGTCTTGGTGTTCGAGTGCTAACGCTAATATTGTACTCCCATTTTTTGTAAAAATCAAGGGCTAATTGTTGGTGCGTTACATTCTTTACAATTATTTTACAGTTAAAAAGGGTTCGCAGACCTTTCTGCAAAATAATAATAATTGACCTGAACATCTATTTATTATATAATGATTATAATATGCACACAAGATGTTGTCAATTTGCTTCCCGGCAACGCTTTTGCATCTGTTACATGAAATATTATTTTGGTCTCCAAAATCAATAAATATCTATTCGGAGGTTTGCTATGACCCGCGAAGAAGTCTATGAAATATTCTCAAAGTTTGCTGTAGATGACGAGTTTGTCAGTGCCGAGCCCTTTGGCGGCGGACACATCAACGACACCTATCTCGTCGTGTGCAAAAATTCCAAGTACACACTGCAGCAGCTTAATCACCACGTCTTCCGCGAGCCGGAGCACGTCATGCACAACATTCGTCTTGTGACGGAGCATCTCGCCGCACAGATCCGTGCCGCAGGCGGAGACCCCCTGCGTGAGACCCTCAACATCGTCCGTACCCGTGACGGCAACACCCACTATTACGATGGTCAGCGTGGCTTCTACCGTGTGTTTACCTTTGTTGACGGTGCCCGCTCCTACCCCAAGGTAGAGACCCCTGTGCATTTCTACAATGCAGCCCGTGCCTTCGCTAAATTCCAGAAGCAACTTGCCGGCTTCCGTGCAGGCGACCTGTACGAAACCATTCCCAATTTCCACAACACCGTCTCCCGCTACAAGGATCTGCTGCTTGCCATCGACTACGACAAGGCAGGACGCTGCGCCTTTGTGGAGAGCGAGATAGCCTTTGTCCGTGAGCGCCGCGACCTTTGCCATGTTGTTGTCGATGCCATCGAGGAGGGCTCTGTGCCCATTCGTGTAACCCACAACGACACCAAGTACGACAATATCCTCATTGACGATGCCACCGGCGAGGCAATATGCATCATCGACCTGGACACCGTCATGCCCGGCTCCATGCTGTATGATTACGGCGATTCCCTCCGCTTCGGCACCAACGCCGGCGCAGAGGACGACAGAGACCTGTCCCGTGTCTACTGCCGCATGGACCTCTTTGAGGAGTTCACCCGCGGCTATCTTGAGGTGCTCGGCCCCAACCTGACCCCCCGTGAGATAGAGCTGATGCCCCTCGCGGGACGTCTTATCACCTTCGAGTGCGGAATGCGCTTCCTCACCGACTTCCTCAATGGTGACGTATACTTCAAGATTCATCGCCCCAGCCACAATCTGGACCGCGCCCGCGCCCAGTTCAAGCTGGTTCAGGATATGGAAAACCGCTACGATGAGATGGTAGCGATAGTTCAGAAATATAAGGAGAGATACTGCCATGATTAAGCCGGTTCTTGACCATGACTTCATTCCCGCCCGTGTTTTCAACGAAGAATTCCTGAAAACCGCTACCCGCCCCTTCACCGTAGCTGTCGAGCGCGAGGATTCCCTTGTCTACCGTGTAGACACCTTCCTCGGTGACGATGCCGCCAAAAACCGCCTCTATGCCGAGCGGCTGATAAAGTTCCTCCTCTGGTCCGCAGGCGGCTGGAAGATAATGATGGGCGGCGACCATGATGTATACGAATATATCAAGGAAGCCTATACCCTCGAGGGTCTGCGTGCCTTTGACGTGGACTTCTGGAGTACCGTATATGACCACCCCTTCACCGTAGAAGAAAAAGACCCTGCCGACATTCCCCAGAGCTCCGTTGCGCCCCTGCCCATCGGTCGTCATCTGGACGGCTGCAGAGTGGGCTTCGATGCGGGCGGAAGCGACATCAAGGTTGCTTCCGTTGTAAACGGCGAGGTCATCTTCTCTCAGGAAATCGTCTGGAATCCCAAAATCACCTCCGACATCAACTATCACTACGAGCAGGTGCGCGCCGCCATCGAGCTTGCCGCCTCCAAGATGGAGCGGTGCGATGCAGTGGGCGTAAGCTCTGCGGGCGTTATCGTAAAGAGCCGTCCCATGCAGTGCTCCCTCTTCATGGCTATCCCCAAGGACACCCTTGAGCAGAAGGAAAGCTGCCGCAATATCTACCTCGAGACCGGCAAAAAGCTGGGTATCCCCATGGTTGTTGCCAATGACGGTGACATTGCAGCCCTCGCCGCTTCCATGGCACTGGACACCGGCGGAGTAATGGGCATCGCAATGGGTACCAGCGAGGCAGCAGGCTATGTTGATACCGACGGTCACGTTACCGGCTGGCAGAATGAGCTTGCCTTCGCTCCCGTTGACTACAACACCGAATCACTGCCGGACGACTGGTCGGGTGACTACGGTGTAGGCGCAAAGTATTTCTCTCAGGACGCAGTCATCAAGCTGGCTCCCGCCGCCGGCATCGAGCTTGACGAAAACCTCACTCCCGCGGAAAAGCTGAAGGTTGTTCAGGGTCTGCTGGCAGAGGGTCATCGCGGCGCAGAGCAGATTTTTGAGACCATCGGCACATACTTCGGCTATTCCGTTGCGCATTATTCCTGCTTCTATGACATTCGTCATCTGCAGATTTCCGGTCGTGTTACCTCCGGTCGCGCAGGCGGCATTATAATCGAAAAGGCACGCGAGGTGCTCGAGGCTGAGTATCCCGACCTTGCGGAAAAGATCAATATGTTCCTGCCCGACGAGTATGACCGCAGAATCGGTCAGGCGGTAGCAGCCGCCAGTCTGGTTGCCCTGTAATAGCTGCGAACAACAACTATAATTAGGAAGGACAATATCCTTATGACACTGAGAAACCTCACAATAAACGGCGTTGCCAGCGACGTAATCGTCACCGACGGCAAGATTGAAAGCATCGTTCCCCATACCCCCGGTGAGGGCGAGGATTTCGGCGGCGCTGTTGCAATCCCCGGTCTGGTTGATATTCACACCCACGGCTGCGACGGTCACGACACCATGGACGGTCAGTTTGCCGAGATGTGCATGTTCCTCGCAAAGAATGGTACCACCTCCTGGTGCCCCACTACCATGACCATGGACATCGAATCCATTCGCAATGCCATGTCTGCCGATACCGACCTGCCCGGCGCGCAGATTCTGGGCTTCCACATGGAAGGCCCCTACATCTCCCCGAAGTTCAAGGGCGCACAGAACGAGAAGTTCATCAAAGCCCCCGATATTGACGAGTTCAACACCCTGCCCAACGTAAAGATGGTCACCCTCGCCCCCGAGCTGGAGGGCAGCATGGACTTCATCGCAAAGTGCAAGTCGGTTGTGTCCCTCGGTCACACCGCTGCCGACTACGATACCGTCATCAGTGCCATCGAGGCAGGCGCACAGTGCCTTACCCACACCTTCAACGCAATGCCCCCCCTGCATCACCGCAACCCCGGTCCCATCGGCGCAGCCATCGAGAAGCACTGCTATGTGCAGGCAATCACCGACGGTCTGCATCTGCATAAGGCCATCGTCCTCACCCTCTACAAGCTGTTCGGAAGAGAGCGCATGGTCATCATCAGCGACAGCATGAGAGCCACCGGTCTGTGCGACGGCGAGTACGAGTTCGGCGGTCAGCCCATCATGGTAGAAAACGGCGTTGCAAGAACCCTCGACGGCGCAATCGCCGGCAGCACCTCCACCCTGTGGCAGTGCGTAAAGAAGGCCACCGAGTTCGGTATCCCCTTTGAGGACGCCGTCTACATGGCAACCGCTACCCCCGCCGCCCTCATCGGTACACGCAGCAAGGGTCGTCTGGCAGCAGGCTGCGATGCCGACCTTCTGGTGCTTGACGAAAACAGAGAAATCAGCCGTGTAATCATCGGCGGCAAGGCTATCTGACTAAAATGACGATGTATAGGGGCTGCTTTGCATAGCTGCCCCTATACTGCATATTCGGACAAATTAAGCAATCGGTGCTAAGGAGTACACCCGCAATGGAAACCAACACAAACTGGGGTCAGAGCGTGACCGCTGTTGTCATCAGAGAGGGTAGGGTCATCCTTGCCCGCCACGCATACGGTCCCGGAACAGGCAAGCTGATAATCCCCGGCGGCTATGTGCAGATCGGAGAGACTCCGCAGGATGCCGTCAGGCGCGAGTATATGGAGGAAACAGGAATTGCCATCGAGCCACGAGAGGTCATTGGAATACGCTTCAATATGCGCGATTGGTACGTAGCCTTCCGCGCAGAGTATGTCTCCGGAGAGCCCCGCTCCGACGGAGAGGAGAACAGCGAGGTGCTGTGGCTGGATATAGACGAGGCGCTGAGCCGTGAGGACGTCCCCGACCTTACCAAGAAGCTGATACAGGCGGCGGTGTGCGGCGGCGGTCTGGAGCTGACCGAATACTCAGGCAGCACAAGGAACGCACCCCAGTCGCTGTACTGCAAGCATTGATTAATAAAGACCAACGGTGATACGGAGGTATAAAAATGAAAAAGAGATTTACAAAGATAGCTGCACTGCTGATGATCCTCTGTTTGCTGCTTGCCCTCTGCGGCTGCGGCAAGGATAACAGCCAGCAGGCAGGCTTCCAGCAGAATGGCGGTCAGGGCGGCACACAGAGCGCACCCGTCAGTGAGCCTCTCGGCAATGGCTTTACCTACAACCACGCCGCCGAGGCAGGCTTTGGCATGGGCGCAGATACCCTTGCCGACATCGAGAGCCGTTTCGGCGCACCGGCAGAATCCACCACCGATGAGTATTCTTCCCTCAAGCTTATCACCGCCACCTACGACTGGGGCGTGTTCGAGTTTGAGTCGGACGGCACAACTGAGCCTGTGCTGACCTACGCCGAGATAACCGACAGCGCGGCAGCACCCTGCGGTCTTGCCTTCGGCACACAGATAGCCGACTGCGCCGAGCGTGTGTATACCGGCAGCGGCAGCCTTGTGGGCGGGGAAACCCAGCAGGTGCTTCTCTACGGACAGGTGGGCGCAGTGCCCAGCGGCTTCTACAGCTACCTGACAGCAGAGTATACCAGCACCAGCACCGATGATACCTACTCGCTGGAATACTTTGCCGATGCCTACGAGAGCGGCAGGATAGTGGACTACACCCTCTACTTCAACGGCGAGGGTCAGCTTATCCGCTACTGTCTGCGCTACGGCGAATAACATTCAAAAAATCAATACGGAAACAAAGAAGCGCTTGAGTGGGTATAGATTGCTCTGCAGGTGCTTCTTTGTGGTTGCGGAGGAAAAGGAGGGTGATAGCAGATGATGAAGAAAATCGTCAAGCCCATAACCACAAGAAAGCGGATGGCGGCAGTGTACGCAGAGCTGTGGCGATTTCTGTGGAGACTGCCGATGTATCTCGGCATAGTAATATATATAGCGGTTACGCTGTTTGGAAAAAATCTGCCCCAAAGCTGTGAACAGCTGGAAAAGGCGGCATATACACCGGAGCTGGGTTTTTGCGAATCGACCATCGATGAGGCATACGAGGTATACAGCGTAGTCTCATACCATAACCTTGTCAGCGGCACCGACGTTGAGACCTTCCCATCAAAGGGAGGCTATAGCTTCGGAAATGAGGAATACAACTCCTGGAATTCGGCTTATCGGTTCAGAAAATACTTTGACCCTAGCAACCGCGATTTCAAGCCGGAATATACCTACGAGCAGTTTGAGAGTATCCTGCTTGAGAGAATAGAGGAGGTCGCCCCACTGGTGGAGCCGATGCTGAAACAGCAGAAACGCCGCCTCTATAGTTTACCTATAATGCTGATGGTGCTGTTGGCATTGCCGTTGGTCATCGCGGTCGTTCGTATTCTGTGCCTGCGCTATGGCAGGGTACTGTACGCTGAGGGCTATGTGAGTATCCCCAAGGGGTTGGGTAGTTTTTTGCCGATACTGCTGCTGGATCCCCCACCGTACGACAAATGGCGGCGTTTACCCCATCGCAGGGTGGGACATCCATTGATTTTGCTCCCCAGCGAAGCTCATCTGAATCGTTCCGGTGTCTATAATGTGCTTATCCTGCGCTTTGAAGGTCTGCCGGCTGTGTTCAACCCCCTGTGGTATACCGATTCTCTGATATACAAGACGACTGTCTATGCGTACAGCTTAAACAAGAAAAAACAAAAGAAGAGCGGCAGAAAATAATCTGCCGCAGAAAAGAAATACATAGAAGAACGGCGGGAGCATCGCTTTGATGCACCCGCCGCTGAATTTTCAGGTCAAGGTAATTTGACCTGTTCCCTCAAACACAGGGATTTGATTACCTAACAAGAATTTGGTCAGTACATACTTTTTATATCCTTACGAATCATATTGATATTGTGTGCAATCAGTAATCCGCAGTATAGAATAAGTGACACCAATACAATCAGCAGGAAATCCCGTAGCATGGAATATGATGTAGCACCTATCCCCGTAATCAGTATGTGTCCGATCAGATAGGATATCGGATAAAGCATTATACGCTCAACCCACAATTTCAGCTTATCTTTTTTGCGAACAACCAAACGTACAGCAAACAGAATCAATGCCGCCAAAACAGCAAAAACAAAGTAATAATTCAGGGCAAGTCTTGGCAGAGTAATACAGCCCTCTGCGTTTGCAGAACCGTAAATGAATACATTCTCCTCGCCGTTGTTTGGAGTGTAATAGACAGAATATGGGATTTCGCTTTCGTGCGTGATAGTAGTTGAAAGCACTCCATGGTTGGAAAACCATTTGTCCCATATCGAAGTCCACGCCTCAATCTCATATTGACATTTGCCGCTGCCGGAGGTTTCGTGTGTTGGCTGCATAAAGGAAGTGCAGCTATAATCCGTAACTTCTTCATCAAAGACAATTGTTATACTGCCGTCAGCATTTTCCGTAACGTCCAACAAATGCTCTGAGTAAGAAAAATATACAGGCGCATCAAGAAAAGCAAATGCCGATACCATCAGTGCCGCAACCATAATTACCGTGAAAACTATGGTATGTATTTTCTTCGCCAGCAGCTTCCGCCTTAAACCAAGCAGCGGAACTATATCATCATCTGTGGAAGTCTTTTGTGGTTCCTTAATACGGTCAAGCTCACTGCGACATCCGGCACAGCTTTCTATGTGCTCCTTCACAAAAGCAGAGGTGTCGCTACTCACAAGATTCTCTGCATACAGCGGCAGAAGATCCCGGATAATACTGCAATTAATTTTCATTGTTCTTTTCCTCCAGTTCAGTCATAATCATCTTTTTCGCACGGTGATAAGTAACGCAAGCCCAGTTTTCAGTTTTATCAAATATCTGCCCAATCTGCTTGAAACTCATTTCAGCGAAAACACGCCACATGAATACTTCCTTATATGGCTCCGGAATACTATGCAGGATCATCCTGATTTGCGATGCCTCATCATGCATGATAAGCCGTTCTTCAATACTGTCAGTTTGAGAGGGCATTTCTGCAAGAGTCAAATCATCGATGCAATCTGTTCGTGCGTTCTTTTTTAGATATGAATAATAACAGTTTTTCGCTATCTGACACAACCACACCCGAATGTCGCAGTCGCCATGAAATCTGTTGATGCTGTGAATGGCTTTGAAAAAGGTTTCGCTTGTGATCTCTTCTGCTACAGTCTCACTTCCGGAAAGCCTGCGGATATACAAATATACATCATTAAAGTGCTCTTGGTAGATATTCTCAAACTCGGTCACTTTATCACCTCCCTTCACCTATATGACTTTTCATAACCGGAAATCTTACAAAAAGATATGGATTAATTTTCTCACACAAGACATACTTCTTTCTTTGTAAAAATTCTAGCATGAACACAAAAGCGAATCAATGCCATGATGTAAATATTGTTTAGCTGAACATCTATGCGCACAGCGTAAACAACATAACAAAAGAAGAGCGGCAGAAAAGAAATACATAGAAGAACGGCGGGCGCATCGCTTTGATGCACCCGCCGCCAAATTTTGCGTTGGTATTCTTACGCCTCCTGCGGTTTCGGGCAGGAGCATCTCCACAGCACTGTGCCCAGTATGGCGGTGACCAGCAGACAGCCGCCCATGATGCAATAACTGCGCAGGAGAATCTCTGCGTTGAGCAGCAGCTCGGTCAGGAAAGCGGTCACCAGCAGACCAAGGCAAGCCACCCAGATAAGTATGCATTTCCAGATAGACAGCGAGCGGGCTTTTACCACCCGCACAGAGAAGATGACCAGCACAATGACAACAATGATTGCACTGACTGCCTGCGACATACGCACAAGTCCAAGGAAACTGAAGTAAAGGGAATCGCCGCGCAGACTCTCAAGCAGTGCCTGTGCGCAGCCGTAGTACATCAGGAAAAGCAGACCGAAGTCACCGTCACGGTGTGTGCGGTTTCCCGTGCGTTCAATGCGCATACATTTGCCCAGCAGGATAGCGGCAATGATCGCCGCCGCAAGGGATTCAAATACGAAAACCGCCATCAGCCATTGACCGCTTGCCTTGTCCGGAACGGCGTAGGGGAAGAACTGAAGCTTTTCGTTGTCAACAATCTGTCCGAGGTCCTCACCCGCGGTGAAGAATGCGCCCAGCCTGCCGATGCTTACCGCGGCACCGCCACCAAGGGCGATGCAGTCGAGCAGCGCGCCGATGGTGGTCTCGCTCCGCCTGAAAAGACCGACGAGCACAGCCGAGAGCAGCGCACCGAGCATTGCGCCGTAAAGGGCGTAGCCGCCGTAGGGCAGCTTGCTGAATATTCCCATGCCCTCAAACTTGTCGCTTGCGCACCACCAGTAAAGCAGCCGTGCCAGCAGCACACCGGAGGGCAGCGACAGCAGCGCAGTCAGCAGCACAGGCTTGCGGCTTACGCCCAGCGTCTTTGCCGCCGAAAATGCAATGGCAAGACCGACAGCCAGTGCCGCGGCAATAACTACGCCATGCCAGTAGTAGTGTATATCTTCGTAAAAAAAGGCAATTTCGTTCATGCTTTCCTCCCGCATGGTTTGTAATGGGACTGAAGCAGTCCGATAGACCGGAAAATTATTCCTCCGGCAGAGCTGTGGAGAAGTAGAGAATATCGCTTACAGTGCGCTGACCGCCGTATGCGGGGGTGTTGTACTGCTTGTCGTTGAAGATCATGGTGGCAGTCTGTCCGCCATCCATAGCGTAGGCGGTGGAGCAGCCCTTGGACTCCATGAAGTTGGCAAGCTGCACGATGGTCAGACCGGAGGGCTGGAAGCCGGGATGCTCAAATTCCTCCAGCTTCTGCTCGTAAAGCACCGGGTCGGTAATCTCTGCCAGTATCTTGTCCATCTCTTCCTGGGTGAAGTTGATGCGCTGAGTACGTCCGTCAACGGTGCAGAGAATGTAGTGCCGCTCGCCTATCTGACCTATTGCCGCACGGGGCTCAACAGAGGTGACCTCGCCCATGCTGTAGTTCTGCAGATGCTTGCGGTCGCAGGCCTTGCCCTCCTCAACCAGTGCAGGACCGAAGGTGAAGGCATAGAGTATGTCGTACTTTTCAAGGATACCGCTGCTCTCCAGCTCAACGTCCTTGACGGTGTGAAGGTTTCCGTCAACGTCGTACAGCAGTACGTCCAGCTTTCTGGAGGCGTTGTTGCGCAGCAGCTTGCGGTGGTGAATGACAACGCCCTCCTTGCGGTACTGGCAGTAGTCAGCGCTCATGGCGATAACCGCGTTGACATTCTTAGCGATGGCAACAGGTGTGTAGCGTACCTTGGACTCATAGCTGCCGCCGGCAAAGGCGCGGCGGAACTGGGTCGGGTGGGCAATATATACTTCCGACATATTTATCGTCGCACCGAGGTATTGCTCTCTCCAGCAGTTGACCGTGATAGTCTCGTCCTCGTAATGCTGGACGGTTATGGGCTTATCAAAACCGATGGGAGTGTACTTGGTGGTGGTGAATGCCTCCTTGTCGGGCTTGGGGGCAGGCTCGTCCGCATAGGGCAGCACATACACGCGGGGCAGGTCGGCAATGTCGCTGACCGCGCCGCTGACCATAACCGACATCTCGGAGTCGAATTCCATAGAGCAATTCTGTCCGCCGGTGCTTTCCTTGCTGAATATCATGTTCTGCGAGGAGATGAGATAACCGCACAGAAGCATGGCTGCGGCAGCAACGCACAGCAGAATCCTCTCGCCAACGGTGATGCCGGCAGAGCGCACCTCGGCAGCAGGCTGCGCGGCGGGTGCGGACGGTGATGGGGTATTCACAGGCGCGGCAACAGGCGAGGCAACGGGCGCAGGGGGAGGGGGGACCACATTCTGCGCGTCCTGTCCCTGCTGGCTGAGAATATTTGCAATAGCCGAATCAAGGTCGCGCTCCATCTGCTCCCGTGAGGGCAGGTGAGCAAGCGATGCCGCATTGTCGTAAATGCGCTGTGTGGGCTGGTTGGCTGACCCTGTCTGCTTGGGAAAATGTTCCATTTATAATGCTCCTTGGCTGTACAGTTTCTTTTTTATGTGTGCTTCGGTATCGATTACTGCTTGTTGGGGAAGCCGAGGATAATCTGATAAAGCTCGTCATCACAGACCACCTGCCAGCGGCTGTCGCTGTACATCAGCTTCAGCGTGTACTGGCGGGTGACAACATATTCCTCCGGCTGCTCCAGTATCTTTTCGGCGGCTTTTGCGGCTGCCTCCAGAGCATACTCTTCGGAATATATCTCAACACCAAGCCATGCATCATCTTTGGCAACCTCGGTGACCACCTGCTTGTACGCTTCGTTGACCTGCTCAAGGTCAAGGCAGGTAAGCTGCATATCTACGCTGGCGTTGACGCCGTCCTTCTTTGCCTTGCCGGTGATGGCATAGTCAAAGTTGTCGGCAAGCCCCTTCTTAAAGGCAGCGCCGGCAGCGGACTCAGGCGGGTCAGAGAAATTTATGCTTTCGCAGTCGTATATGTACTGGGAGCAGCCATCATAGTCCCCCGCCTTTATGCAGTCGAGGAATGCCTTTGCCGCAGGCAGCGGGTCGGGGGTGGGCTTGATTGCAAAGGAGCGGCAGTCAGATCCGCTCTGGTACATCCAGCCGCACGCAAAGACAATAACCAGCGTAAGTAAGGCAGCCAGTGCCGATTTGCTCAGTGAAGAAAACTTCAATGGATATTCTCCCCTCAATAGCCCGAAGGCGGAATAATACTATTATTAAAATAGTATAATACCACCTTCGGGCTGTAGTGTTTTGCCGTTAAAATGCTCATAGTATCCACATTATATCACAACTGCGGACATTATGCATCTTAATTCAGCACAATATTCAAAAAATGCTCTCAGGGTTACGGACGAAGTACATCAGCGATGTATTCGGCAGGTACCGATTCAATGCACCAGACACCGTTGTCCGATACACCGAATTGAAAGCCGTCCTCAGCCATTCTTGCGGCATTGATGACAAGTACCACAGGGCTCTGCTTTTTCCACCGTCTGGCGGACTTCCACGCAGGCTCAGCAGTGGCCTGTGTGTGTACAGCGTGCCTGTTCATGCGGCTGATGCCGCCGCTGCTGAGGATTTTTGCGTAAGCCTGCTCGGTCGTGCCGTGGTACAGGAGCGCGGGCGGCGGAGCGTAGGTCAGCTCAGGAATCACCCACGGAATGGAGTGACCCTGACAGGCCTTGATTCTGTAGCCGCCCTCGCTGTACTTGTATCTCTTCTTGTCGTCGGTTTCGACGATTTGGTCGAGAATCTCTCTCGTAATGGTGTGCTTGCCTGCCTTGTTGATTGCATTGATAAGCTGCTCGACCGGCACATAGCCGTGAACGTCCATGTCAAGCCCGAGCAATTCCGGCTGGTGGCGCAGCAGGCAGGAAAGATAAATTGATAGCTTGGTGTAATTCATTTTTCTCCTTTTGTCCGATTGCATGACTGCTCATCTGCAGCAGGACAGTGGGGAGACAGTCATGCTTGTTTAGTCCTCTGCAGGGGGTACTACCTCTGCGGGAGCGGTGTTTTCTTCTGCGGCAGTGCCGAGGAAGGAAGGCACCTTCATGCCCACCATGCCAAGGGTGTCGCTCAGCGGAGGCACAGAGCCCATCAGACCGCTGAGAAAGCCGGCAGTGGAGCTTTTGCCGCCCTCGCCGCCGTTGCCGCTGTCCCATACGGTGACGCGGTCGATGCTGATGTTCTTGATAGCCTCAACCTGAGTCTGTACAAGGGTTTCAATCTTGTCAGCGAGTATGAGCTGAACTGCATCGGAGGGATTGCCGCCGGCAGCGCGCACGATTTCTGCAAGACCGGAGGCCTGCTTGGTCAGTATCTCTTCGGCACCGCGTGCCTGAGCCTGCATGGTGGCAAAGATAGCGTCAGCTTCACCTCGTGCCTTGCGGCGGGCAACCTCTGCCTCAGCCTCCGCGGCGATCTCCATGCGCTGCTTCTCAATCTCTGCGGCAACGATGACGTCAGCCTTCTGGGTGGCAAGCTCTCTTTCGGCACGGGTTTCTTCAGCGCGCTTTTCAGCAAGATAGGATTCTTCCAGAGCGCGGGCCTTGGCAACATTCTCTGCGGCGATGGCGCGGCGGGCAGCCTCTGCTTCCTGCTCGCGGCGGGTAGCGTCGGACTGTGCGATGGCAGCCTTGGACTGGTTTTCGCCGTCCACAGCGGCTGCGTTGGCAGAAGCGACGTTGATGCGTTCGTCCTTCTGTGCGTTGGCCTGACCGATAGAACCGTCACGGTTCTGCTCAGCAACGGAACGCTTTGCGTCGTTGATGGCGCGGGCAGCGGCTTCCTTACCCAGAGCCTCGATGTAGCCCGACTCGTCGGATATGTCGGTGACGTTGACGTTGATAAGGCGCAGACCTATCTTCTTCAGCTCGCCCTCAACATTGCGGCTGACAGCCAGCAGGAACTTGTCACGGTCGGTGTTGATCTCTTCGATTTCCATGGTAGCGATGACCAGACGGAGCTGACCGAAGATGATGTCCTTTGCAAGCTCCTGAATCTCCGGCATGCGCAGACCAAGCAGACGCTCTGCGGCGTTCTGCATGATGCCCGGCTCGGTGGAGATACCGACAGTGAATCGGGAGGGAACGTCGATGCGGATATTCTGGCG
>SVPT01000064.1 GCA_015065695.1 Oscillospiraceae bacterium
CTAAGTCCGAGCAAATAAGGGCGCGACGGTACAGCGCAGCTCCGTCAAGATTTGCCCCAGGCAAATCTTGCAGCGGGGGTTCTTCGGAAACCTTGCACGGTTTTCTGCTCTGTCTTAGTTGTGTGCGAGCGGTTGGTTGCTTAGGTTTCTGCGCCCACCCGCCCTCCCCTTTGACGCTTTTGCCTCTGTTTTACGTTTTGTAACCGAAGGCTTCTGCGCCTACCCAATGCTCCAGAAAAACACCACCATGCGGGCGACCGATGGTCGCCCCTACAGCGAACACACCACCCACCCCAACAAAAAAACACCCGCAACTTGGAAAACCAAGCTGCGGGCATTTTATTGCCGTAACAAATCTACATACACTTTGTAAAGTGATATGCAATGTAGAAAACAATGTTCAGTACAAGCCCGATGATGGAAATCACAATGCCGCCGATGCAGAGGGTTTCGTCATTGCCCTTTTTCTTCGCAATGATGCCGCAGACCAGTCCGATGACCGCAAGCACCGCTCCGTCAGGCTGACCAAGCAGCATTACCAAGGAAGCAATGCCAGCGATAAAACAGGTTATTGCAAGCTCGTGCGCCTTGTGTACCGCTTTCTCAAAGGCGGGGGAATAGCGTGCCTTTTCCTCTTCGTGCGCGTCGTTGTCAGCCTGAATAAGCTCTTTCTGTACAGGCTCGGAGTAGGCGGTTTCTTCCTGCTTGACCTGCACCGCAGGCGGTACATAATGGGTGTTGTGAACCTTCACTTCCCGCTCTTCGTTCATCGTTTGCACCTTCTTTTTCTTGTCTGTTTACTCGTTTTCTGTGTCTTTTCTGCCTCCGTTTCATGTGAAACAAAGACATAATATTTTATTTTCTGTATTGAAAATCTTAGTTGCCGGTGTCCAGCAGCAGGTCGCCCTCGCGGATAAGACCCAGCTTGCGCAGAGGCCACGCAAACAGGGGAGTCAGCAGTGCGGGCAGGACGAAGCAGATGACAATGATGCCGCTCCACATACGCAGACCGCCGTCAGGCATTGCGGTGAGTACGCCCAGAGGGCCAACCAGTCCGCAGGTGCCCATGCCGGCGCCGGCAGGAATGTTTTCCAGACGGAATACGGTGGTTGCCAGCATACCGGTCACCGCAGAGGTGAGAATGGGCGGCAGCCATACGATGGGACGGCGTACAATGTTGGGCATCTGCAGCATGGAGGTGCCAAGACCCTGTGCCGCAATTCCGCCCCAGCCGTTGTCGCTGAAGCTCATTATCGCAAAGCCTACCATCTGTGCGCAGCAGCCTGCAGTGGCTGCGCCGCCTGCCAGTCCGGTAAGACCAAGCATGATGCAGATGGCGGCAGAGCTTATGGGCAACGTCAGCGCAATACCGACCAGTACGGCAACCAGTGCGCCCATCAGCAGGGGGTGCATCTCGGTGGTGGTCATGATGAGGTTGCCGAATGCAACCATCAGCTTGTTGATGTACGGGCCAACCCATGTTGCCATAGCCACGCCGGAGGCGAGGGTGACAGCAGGGGTGAGAATGATGTCTACCTTGGTTTCCTTGGAGATGAGCTTGCCCAGCTCAGCGGCGATGAGTACAGCGCAGTATGCGCCGACAGGGCCGCCAAGGTCGTTGCCGGCAAAGCCGACAGCCGCGCAGGTGTACAGTACCAGCGGCGGGCAGCGCAGAGAATAGGCAATGGAAAGACCCAGTGCCGCACCTGTTGCCTTCTTTGCGTAGTCGGCCATGGTGCCGAAGAAAGCAATGTCTGTCCAGTCGTAGATGGTGCCGAAGATGGTGCCGATGAGCAGTGAGGCGAAAAGACCGAATGCCATTGCGCCCAGTGCGTCAATGAAGTAGATGCGGGGAGAAAGATATATCTCCTTGCTGCGGAGATACGCCATAATGCCCTTTCCGCTGCCGGATTCCTTAGCCTTGTTAGCCATGTGAATATTACTTCCTTTCCTTTTGTTTTTGTAATTATACCACAATGTGGGGAAAAGTAAAGGTCTGCGGATATTTTTGTAAACCCGCATTATGCAAGGCAGTTTGCAGCGGTATTTCTGTGTAATTCTATATAACAGTTTGTATATATGCAGAATACAATGCATAAATATGCGTCGTATTCCCAATGCAGTGGGTCAGTCAGGCTGCGTTTTTCTGCATAAGCTATGCGAAAGCCGCCCATAATCACACTGACCAGACATGACAAAGGGGGCAAGTTATATGCAGGAGGGCGAAAAGGGACGCCATTCACGGGTTTTTGTGCCGGCGGTGCGGTGTATGTGGATAATACCGGCAGTGGTGCTTATGCTGTTGGGCGGCATAGTGTGGGTAAAGTGGGCAGCAGCAGCAGCTTTGCCAGTGCTGGCGGCGGCAGGGTGCTGCATCTGGGCGGCGGTGCTGATGCCGGAGATGGCATACGACAGCTTTTCCTATGACGTGACCGCCGAGCGTATACGCATCTGCCGGGGCGTGCTGTGGCGGCGGCAAGTGCTGATACCCACCGCACAGGTGGAGTGCGTGCAGAGGGTGCGCGGGCCGCTGTCGCGCTGTCTTGGCACAGGCACGCTGGTGCTGACCACCTCCGCAGGGCGGGTGATACTGTGGTTTGTGTGATGTTTTTCCGCTGCCTCTCCCCCACCTCTTAAAAAGTGTGAAAACGAAGCATCACCCATAAATTGCGGAGAATAAGTAAAGGAAGAATAAAGAGGAAAAATAAAAAAGGAAAAAGAAATGGAATATAGGCTTGATGTCGCGCCGCGCCGCTGTGCTCCTGACAGCCCGCCCATTCCACGGCGGCAGGTGAGCGGCGCATGGTGCGTTTTCCGCGCAATGCGGCTTTTCCCGCTGTTTGCTGCGCCCTGCGTGTGGATTCTTTCCCGTCTGGTGGGCGGTACTGATGCAATATGGTTGTCGGTGGCAGCCGCGCTGGTGCTGGCGGCAGGGACGGCGGCAGTGCAGCGTCAATTTGTGCTGTGGTCGCAGGGGAAGGGCACCCTTCGCCTTGAGCGGGGTGTGGCGGTGCGGCAGGAAACCGAGGTGCGTGTGCGCCGCCTGACGGCAGTGCAGCTTACCCGCCGCCCCCTGCTGACCATTCTGGGCGCGGCGCGTGTGGAGTTTTTCCTGCCCTCACGGAAGGGCGCAGCCCTCTCTCTCCTACTTCCGCGGGAGCGTGCCGCCGAAATGGGTCGTGTGAATATTGCTGATAATGATGAGGAAAACCGCACCTTTACACGCTTTCGCCCCCATCGGCGCAGGACGGTGGATATATGTGATGCGCCGCAAAGTAATGTATCGGAATATCACGCTGAATACCAAACAAACGGCGCGCAAAAGCGCAAAAGAAAATTTTCCGCAGGTATGCGCAGTGTGCTGATAACTGCGGTTATGTCGGCAAATATGTTCTACGGGCTGTTTCTCGCCCTGCCAATGCTCTACCGCATCGGCAGATATACGGGCGACCGCCCACGTCAGCTTTATGGCGAGCTGGCGGGAGAGGGCGCACGACTGCTGGGTATTCCGCGTGCGTATGCCGCACTGCTGCTGCTGATACCGATGGGCTGGGCGGTGCATTTCGCCGTCAAAGCAATAGGACTGGGACGCTTCCACCTGACCGCCTCTGCGGGCGGGCAGATGTGCCTTTCGCGGGGAGTGTGGACACGGCGAACACTGCGTTTTCGGCTGAATACGGTCACCTGCGCCGATGCAGTGACCACACCGCTGGGACTGCTGCTTGGGCTGCAGCGGTGCGAGGCAGAGATAATGGGCGCGGGACGAAGGCTGCTGTATCCCGCCATGAGCCCGAGAAAGCTGCGCATAGCACTGGCGTCGTTGCTGCCCCGCGCCGGAGGGCTTGTTTCGGTAACGACACCGGAAAGCCACCGCTGGCGGCTGTATAGCCGGTGGTTTGCAGCGGCAGCAGGTGCGGTGCTGCTGTGGCTGCGGCTGGCGGCTGGGGAGGACAGTTTCCCGTGGGGCGGTGTGTTTCTGCCTGTTATCTGGCTGCTGCTGTGGAGGGGCGCGGCAGGAATGGCGGCAGCGCGGCGGTCGGGGATATATGTGTCGGCAGACTGGGCAGAGGTGACAGGAGTGAGGGGTCTGTCGGTGCATCAGATGCGTGTGCGGAGGGATAGGATTGCGAGGGTGAGTGTCAGTCAGAGTGTGTTTTTGCGGCAGTACGGGCTGTGCCATGTGAGGGTGATAGCGAAGGACGCAAGGAGAGGGATAAGCTGTAGGTATCTGCCGATAGAAAGGGCGATGGCGGTGGCGGAGCAGTTGTCGGGGCTGCGCCCCTATGCGTTGCCAAGCCAGCCTCAAAATCACCACCACCCCAAAACAGACAAGCACCCCTGCGAAGAAAAACCAAAGCAACCACCAAGCCCAACCAAAACCGCCCCTCGCGCCCGCATAAACAACAGTAAGGTGCGCCCAAGAAAGAGGGCTGCACCCAACTCAAGTCCGAGCAAATAAGGGCGCAACGGTACCAATGCAGCTCCGTCAAGATTAGCCACAGGCGAATCTTGCAGCGGGTGTTCTCCGCAAACCTTGTGCAGGGTTTTCGCATATGTCATACTTGTGTTCAAGCGGTTAGTTGCTCAGGTTTCTGCGCCCACCCGCCCGCCCATTTTACGCTTGCGCCTCTGTTTTTACGCTTGAAAACCTTACGCTTCTGCCTCTGTTCTGCGCACGCAAAACGAAGCACAATGCGGGCGACCGGTGGTCGCCCATACATTGAGAACTGAACGCTTCTGCGAGGGTTTGAAAGTTGCGGTAGACCTTAAATCAGGGGGGGCTCATATGTCCTGGTTGTGTGCAAATGGTCAGTTGCTTAAGTTTCTGCGATCACCTGCCTGCCACTCCCATTTGCTTCATTTCTGACTAGATTTCCCGAGCATATTAGATACTGAAGCCCCGCTTGGACAGAGAAAAGCCTACGCTGAGGAAATTAGCGTAGGTATATAACACATAGTATGATAATCTCTGGTGATTTCTGGCTATATTAGAACAAACAACACCTGTCATGGTGGTTAATCTAAAGACCGAAAGGCTGATTTGCGGCAGAAACGTAATGCTCACCCTGTAGGGGCGACCATTGGTCGCCCGCTCTGTTATACGTTCTGCGGACGCGGAAGTTTTAAGGTTTCAAGCGTAAAAAGGTCGTACTTCCCTTTTCACAGTCAGAACCATATCTCACAGACGCAGAAGCGTAAGGTTTACAAGCGTAAAAGCAGCCGCGCAAGCGTAAAGGGGCGGGCGGGTGGGCGCACAAACCTAAGCAACCAACCGCTTGCACACAACTAAGACAGAGCAGAAAACCGTACAAGGTTTCCGAAGAACCCCCGCTGCAAGATTTGCCTGGGGCAAATCTTGACGGAGCTGCGCTGTACCGTCGCGCCCGCATTTTGCTCGACTTTGGATTTCTTCTAATGACAACGCGTCTGCACCTTACTGCTTTTGGTGCGGGCGCGAGTTGTTCTTGTTTAGCTAGTTACCAGCGGCGAGGCTTCTGTGGGGCCCTGCCTCCAGGCTTTGCCTAGGCACCCCGCATGACCTCCTAGTATGTTCTTCTGACGAAGTCCATACTGGCAAAAAAAATCGAGTAAAACTTTTCTTGTTTTTTTTCGCGCTACTCCCAAAACTTATTATATTTCCCCACCGGAATTTCCCTCGTCGTCCCCAGTACCGCAGGCCATAACCCGCTCTCCCCTATCACAAACCCCATCAGCATACCCATGTGCGTGTGCAAATGCCGCATCTGTCCCAGTATCAGTGTGAACCTCGTGTGCTTACACCCCACAGGCTTCTCCAGCAGCCCGCTCTCGTCTATCCCCATTACATACTCCCGCACCTTTGTGTATACCGCTTCTTTGTATTCCACAAGCTGCTCCGGTGACATTCGTACCTCCAGCGGCGTGTCAAGGTCGCTGGGGACTTCCCCCGCAAAGGGCATCGCCGGCTCATACACCGCCGGGTTTATCAGCCACCGGTCAAGGGAATGAAGCGTGTGGTAAACGTGCCGCCACACCGGCATTCCGCAGAATGGTTTGTCCCAGAAGCCCTCCGGCATTTTGCTGTCGTAGCAGCAGTCGATTACATTGCCAAGCTCCCACAACATTCTTTCGGCAGCGTCTATGATGATTTCCTTGCAGTTGTTCTGATTCATGTTGTCCTCTTTTCTTTGGGATTGATTTTTGGGGTTACTTTATTTAATGAAAGGACGGGTGGGCGCAAGCGTAAAGGGGCGATCCCCTGTAGGGGCGACCATCGGTCGCCCGCTCTGTTATACGTTCTGCGGACGCGGAAGTCTTAAGGTTTCAAGCGTAAAAAGGTCGTACTTCCCTTTTCACAGTCAGAACCATATCTCACAGACGCAGAAGCGTAAGGTTTACAAGCGTAAATACATTCGCAGAAAGGTAAAAGGGGCGGGCGGGTGGGCGCACAAACCTAAGCAACCAACCGCTCGCACACAACTAAGACAGAGCAGAAAACCGTACAAGGCTTCCGCAGCTCACCCGCTGCAAGATTTGCCTGGGGCAAATCTTGACGGAGCTGCGCTGTACCGTCGCGCCCGCTTTTCGCTCGACTTTGGATTTCTTCTGACGGCAACGCGCCCGCACCTTACTGCTTTTGGTGCGGGCGCGAGTTACGCTTTTACTTAGTTGGGGGCTTGGATTAGGTCTCTGTGGGGCTCTGCCCCACGCCCCGCGATTTTTTAAAAAAATCGAGTAAAACTTTTCTTGTTTTATTTATCGTTGCTCAGGAAGTTGTAGACAATCGCCGCAAGTGCGCCGCCTACCATCGGTGCAAGCAGGAATACCCAGATGCAGCTCCATGCGTCGCCGCCTGCCAGTACCGCAGGACCAAAACTGCGTGCAGGGTTGACAGAGGTGCCGGTGAAGTATATGCCAAGTATATGTACCAGTGTCAGCGAAAGACCAATTACTATGCCCGCTACAGAGCCGAATTCCTTCTTGGAGGTCACGCCCATGATGGACAGTACAAACACAAAGGTCAGAATGATCTCTACCAGCAGGGAAAGCCAGATGTCACCCTTGTACAGTGCGTTGGTGCCCAGTCCGCTCTCCTTGCCAACCAGTGCCAGCAGTACAGCAGCACCTGCGGTCGCGCCCGCAAACTGTGCAATGATGTAGCCAAGGAAATCTTCACCGCTCATGCGGCCGGAAATGAGCATTGCAAAGGATACAGCAGGGTTGATGTGGCAGCCGGAAATGTTGCCGATGGAGTATGCCATCGCTACGATTACCAGACCGAATGCCAGTGCCGTCAGCAGATAGCCGGGCAGAGTGTCGCACTTTACTACCGCTGCGGTGCCGCAGGCGAACAGTACCAGTACAAATGTGCCGATAAATTCGGCAAGGTACTTCTTGAAGGGCTCTGTAATGGGTTCTTTGGTGGTCTTTTTGGACATTGTGATTTCCTCCGTTTTTTTGTTTTTGGGGTTGATAGAACGATATGAAATCCTGCGTATAGTACGCGCAGGGCTTTCGCGGAACAGGAAAAGCTACTTGGAACGCCGCCAGCGGTAGCCGTTCTTTATAGCAAACTGATGGGCATAGGAATCCTTGGTGGATACTATTACCATGCGCTTGGGACAGTTGAAGAATGCGTTGACGTCTATCTTCACCACCCTGTCGGGAATGGATACCGTCTGCAGCGATGTGCAGCCGTCAAATGCCCAGCTGTCTATCTTGGAAACGTGTAGCGGTATTGCAACGTGTTTGAGAGAGGTGCAGCCCGCAAAGGCGTGCCAGCCAATCTCCGTCACCGAGCTGGGAATGTTGATGTCCACCAGCTTGCCGCAGTCGCGGAAGCAGCCGTAGCCCAGCTTTACCACCGAGGCTGGCAGATGTACACGGGTCAGGCTGGGGCAGTCCTTGAATACCTCCACGCCCAGCACCGTCACCGACTGGGGAATGATTACCTCGCGCAGGTTTGCGTTGCCGTGGAATGCGCGTGAGCCAAGCTCCGCCACGCCGTAGCCGAATATCTTGGCGGGAATCTCCACCTTGGCTTCCTTGCCTTTGTAAAGGGAGATGGTCGCGCCGCCGCTGCCCACAGTGTAGTCAAAATCGGGGTGGGCAAAGCGTCCTTTCTTGACGTTTTCCTCCTCCTGCGCCGCCTGACGTGTGTTTTTCACGGGCGGGGGCGCGGAGTTGGAGCTTCTCTTGCAGCCCGCCTCCGTCAGCAGGTCGATGAGGCTGTTGTCAAGCTGCAGTGCGGACATGGTGGAAGCAACGATAAAGCGGTCGCCGTCAATGGCAGTGACCAGCTCATGGGGGGCAACGGTGTCGTCAACCTGCACGATGACAGTGTCCTTGGCGCGGGTTTTCAGCGCGCAGGCAACCTCTGCCTGCATCACCCGCTCGGAGCGCAGTGCCTGCGCCGAAAGGAAAACAAGCACCATGCGGCTTCTGGCGACGGCATCTTCCATTGCGCGGTAGGCTCGGACGCTGCGGGTGGGGTTTTCTCCCCGCCACAGGTTAAGTCCGGCAGCCTGCAGCCGCTCGAGGGTATTCTTTATCTTGCCGTAATCCTCGGCTGCGAAGAAAACACAGGCGTAGCGTCCGCCGACAGGCTGCAGCACAGGTGATTTGTCAAGCTGCGCGGGCATGTATGCCTCAGCTTGCTCGGGTGCGCTGTCCTGACTGTAGGCAGGCTCGGGCGGCAGGGGGACAACGGGTGCATACTCCTCCTCTTCCTCGTCCTCGTATTCCTCAACGATGGTGATGATGGGCTCTTCATCATCGTCCTCTTCGCCCTCGGGACGCTGCACAGCGGCAACGGCGGCGGCGGTGGTTTCGGCAAGACGGGGAGGCGGTGCGGTCTCCTGCGGGGGTGCGGCAGCGGCGGCAGGTGCGGCAGAAGTGTCGCTCTCCTGTGCGGGCTGCTGCTCGCCGCTGCGGGCAAAGCGCAGCGGTGTAATGCGGGAGGTCATCTTCTCCTGCGATATAATGCGGCAGGGGATATTGTTGCGGGTGCAGTACCAGTGAACATATGAGCCTTCCAGACATTCCACGATAAGCTGCATACAGTCACGGAAGGCATCGTCACCGATGGCGGCCACCGAGTCGGGTATGGTCAGATGGGAAAGGGCGGTACAGCCACGGAAGGCGAAGTCACCGATGGCGGCTACCGAATCGGGCAGCACCACCGACTTCAGGCGGGGGCAGTTGTAGAATGCACCCACGCCAATGGCGGTAACCGAGGCGGGGATAACCACTTCGGTCAGTGCGGTGCAGTTTCTGAAAGCGGCATGACCGATGAATGTCACTGTGGGGGGAAGGGCAACGCGGCGCAATGTGGTGCTGCCCCAGAATGCCTTGTCGCCAAGGCGGGTTACGGGATAATTGCCCCGCATTTCGGGAATAATCAGCTCTGTGGCAGTGCCGGTGTAGCGGGCGAGGGTTATGCCGCTGTCGCCGGAGAAGGTGTACTCAATGCCCTCAAGGGCGGCGGTGCGCTCCCGCTCAAGGGAGGTTTCCTGCTCGGCAGGCTGGTCGGCTCTGTCTGCCCTGTCCTCCGCGGCGATGCCGGCGATGCGCTCTATATCGCCCTTTTCATCCACAGAGAAGTCATCGGGCTCTCTGGAGGGACAGGCGCGGCACTTTTCGGGCAGGGTGTTGTAAAGCTGATTGTAAACCTCAGCCGCCGAGCCGGTAATCATCTCGTTGCCCTGAAACTTGGTCTCCATGCCGTCGGGCATACCGATGCCGTCCAGATGGACGTAGATGATGTACTTGCGCATGGCGCGGGCGTGGGAGAGGCGGGCAAAGGCATGGGAATCGGGAGCGGTGGAGGCGGGCGACACGAACATCAGCACCATCTCGCTGCCGTCAATCTTCTTGTTGTGCAGCTCCGTCAGCGCGTCGGAGGGCTCACGACCCTCGTCATACCAGAGATTGAAGCCTGCCAGATAAAGCTGCCGCAGGACAGGATATACAAGCTGCGCGTCCTTCTGTGCGCAGCAGACACATACATATTTTCCCTTATCAGCATAAGCGTGAAAGGGGCGCATATTGTTCATACCGGCTTTCATTCCTCCCTCTATCGTTTACTGGGACCGGCGCGTATCAGCGCACAGTCATAGACGCTATCTATAATATCACAAAATATTCAGAATTACAACCGCGTGTTGTTAATAAAGTTCAGAAATTTTTAATATGGGGTTAAGATTTAGTAAAAGCGGACTGAAAGCACCCCGGGCTGAAAGTAAAATATGCGGGAAAATACTCGGAGATTATGCGAAAGACGCACTGCCTGTCCCCACAACTTAAATTGCGCAAACTCACAGCAAATACTTGCAATAATTACCATCATATGTTAAAATAATAACGTTATGCCGAAGACTTACGTCCGGCACAATAAAAACGCCATGTTACTCCCCCAAAAATATGGGTGTAACGGAAAGGAATGCACACTATGAATTACCTCAACAAGAGAACCGTCGAGGATATCGATGTCGCCGGCAAAAGAGTTCTTGTCCGCTGCGATTTCAACGTACCCTTCGACAGCGAGGGCAATATCTCTGACCCCAAGCGCATCATCGGCGCTCTCCCCACCATCCGCTACCTGCTCGACCACAACGCAAAGGTTATCCTCTGCTCCCACCTCGGTCGTCCCAAGGGTGAGTTTAAGCCCGAGTTCTCCCTGAAGCCCGTTGCAGAGTACCTTTCCCGCGAGCTGGGCTTTGAGGTCAAGCTGGCCACCGATGTCATCGGCGACAGCGCAAAGGCACTTGCCGCTTCCGTCAAGGAAGGCGAGGCTGTCATGATTGAAAACGTCCGCTTCCACAAGGAAGAGACCAAGAACGATCCCGAGTTCTCCAAGGCTCTCGCATCTCTTGCAGAGATCTATGTTAACGATGCATTCGGCACCGCCCACCGCGCACACGCTTCCACCGCCGGCGTTGCTGATTATCTCCCCGCTGTCTGCGGTTATCTGATCCAGAAGGAAATCACCATCATGGGCGGCGCTCTCCAGAGCCCCAAGCGTCCCTTCGTTGCTATCCTCGGCGGCGCCAAGGTCTCCGATAAGATCGGCGTTATCGAGAATCTCATCGACAAGTGCGACACCATCATTATCGGCGGCGGTATGTCCTACACCTTCGCCAAGGCCAGAGGCGGCTCCATCGGCACCTCCATCTGCGAGGACGACAAGATGGAACTGGCTCTCGAGCTGGTAAAGAAGGCAGAGGCAAAGGGCGTCAAGCTGCTCCTGCCCATCGACACCCGTCTGGGCGATGCATTCAGCCCCGAGGCCAACACTCAGGTTGTCAAGGCCGGCCAGATTCCTGACGACTGGATGGGTCTGGACATCGGACCGGAGACCGAGAAGCTGTACGCTGAGGCCATTCAGGGCGCAGGCACTGTTGTCTGGAACGGCCCCATGGGCGTTTCCGAGTGGGAAGCCTTTGCAGGCGGCACCATCGCAGTAGCCAAGGCTGTTGCCAACAGCGGCGCAATCTCCATCATCGGCGGCGGCGACTCTGCCGCAGCAGTTGAGAAGCTGGGCTTTGCCGAGAAGATGACCCACATCTCCACCGGCGGCGGCGCATCTCTCGAGTTCCTCGAGGGTCTGGTACTGCCCGGCATTGCCTGCCTTGCTTCCAAGCGCGTTAATGTTGTTGCAGGCAACTGGAAGATGAACAAGACTCCCGCAGAGACCACTGCACTGATCGAAGAGCTGAAGCCCCTTGTTGCTGACGCTACCTGCGGTGTTATCTGCTGCGTACCTTACACTGACATTCCTGCTGCTGTTGCAGCCGCAAAGGGCAGCAATATCCATATCGGCGCACAGAACTGCCACTGGGCAGAGAGCGGCGCATTCACCGGCGAGATTGCCGCACAGTGGCTGGTTGAGCTTGGTGTTGAATACTGCGTACTGGGTCACAGTGAGCGCCGTCAGTACTTCGGCGAGACTGATGAGACTGTCAACGCCCGCGTCAAGGCTGCACTGGCTGCCGGTCTGAAGCCCATCATCTGTGTTGGCGAGCTGAAGGACGAGCGTGTTGCAGGCAAGACTCACGAAGTTCTTGACGTACAGGTCAAGGGTGCATTTGCTGACATTCCCGCAACCGCACTGGACGACATCATCATTGCATACGAGCCTGTATGGGCTATCGGCACCGGTCTGACCGCAACTGACGAGCAGGCAGGCGAGGCATGCGGCTACATTCGTTCTTTGATTGCAGGTCTGTACAATGAAGTAGTTGCAGACGGCATGACCATTCAGTATGGTGGTTCGATGAACGCTGGCAACGCTGAATCTCTGCTGGCACAGGCAGACGTAGACGGCGGACTGATTGGCGGCGCATCTCTGAGCGCAGAGAAGTTCCAGCCCATTGTTGCTGCGGCTTCCAAGTAAGAGCAAAAGAAAGTAAGGATTGCAGGGCAAATACCTAAGGGCATTTGCCCTGCAATTTTGAAAAGAGCGAAAAGCCCCAAAGCAGAAAAGCTTTACTCAATTTTTCTCGAAAAATTGCGGGGCGTGGGGCAGAGCCCCACAGAAACCTAATCCAAGCACCCAACTAAGTAAAAGCGTAAATTGCGCCCGAAAAACAACAGTAAGGTGCTCTCAAAGAAGAGGGTTGTACCCAACCTAAGTCCGAGCAACCCTCGGGCGCAACGGTACAGCGTAGCTCCGTCAAGATTTGCCCCAGGCAAATCTTGCAGCGGGCGAGCTGCAGAAACCTTGTGCAGGGTTTGCGCATATGTCTTACTTGTGTTCAATCGGTTAGTTGCATAGGCTTGAGCGCCCACCCGCCCGCCCCTTTAAGCTTGCGCGATTATCATTACGCTTGAAGACACGATGCTTCTGCGCCTGTAAGACATGGTTTCCGGCTGTGGAAAAGGGCAGTATGCCCACCTTACGCTTGCGCCTCTGTTTTTACGCTTTGAAACTTTACGCCTGCGCCACCTGTCCAACCTCTTTGTTGACTGACGGCGAGGGAAGTTTGCGAAATGTGACGGTGTGCGCAACCATACAGAGCAGGCGACCAATGGTCGCCCCTACGTTGAGAACTGACGCTTCTGCGAGGGTTTGAAAGTTTCGGCAGACCCCCAAAATAAGGGTGTTTGCTCCCCTATACCGCTTGTAAACCTTGCGCTTCTGCGGCTGCGAAACATGGCTGTCGCCCCTACAGGGAACACCCCCCAGCCCACACGAAAAAATAATAAAGTACGCTGATTTGCAAAACAATCAGTCAATACTATATATGAATATCCCCAAAGTATAATATTTACCAAGGAGCTAACAAACAAATGAGCAAGAAACCTCTTTGCCTGTGCATTCTGGACGGCTTTGGCAATGGTAAAGCCGATTCCGGCAACGCTATAGTTGCTGCAAAGACCCCCAATATCGACCGCCTCTTTGCGGAGAATCCTACCACCGCTATCGGTGCTTCCGGCATGGATGTCGGTCTGCCCGATGGTCAGATGGGTAACAGCGAGGTCGGTCATACCAATATCGGTGCCGGTCGTATCGTCTATCAGGAGCTGACCCGCATCACCAAGGCGGTGCAGGACGGCGATTTCTTCGAGAATCCCGCCCTTGTCGGCGCAATCGAAAACTGCAAGAAGAATGGCTCTGCCCTCCACCTCATCGGTCTGACCTCCGATGGCGGCGTGCATAGCCACAATACCCATCTGTATGCCCTCGTCGAGCTGGCAAAGCGTCACGGTCTGGACCGCGTCTTCTGCCATGCTCTGCTGGACGGCCGTGATGTCCCCCCCGCTTCCGGTGCGGACTTCGTTGCACAGCTTCGTGATAAGCTGGCTGAAATCGGTGTCGGCCAGATTGCTACCACCATGGGCCGCTACTACGCAATGGACAGAGATAACCGCTGGGAGCGCGTCAATAAGGCCTATGCCGCAATGGTCTACGGCGAGGGTACATTCAATCCCGACCCCGTTGACGCTATCCGCAAGTCCTATGAGACCATCGACGAGGAAGGCAAGCACCTGACCGATGAGTTCGTGCTGCCCGTCGTGTGCGTCAAGGATGCAGGTATCCGCGAGAACGATTCCGTTATCTTCTTCAACTTCCGTCCCGACCGCGCAAGAGAAATCACCCGCACCTTCGTTGACCCCGATTTCAACGGCTTTGAGAGAAAGAACGGCTTCTTCCCCCTGTACTATGTCTGCATGACCCAGTACGATGCAACCATGCCCAACGTCAACATCGCT
>SVPT01000065.1 GCA_015065695.1 Oscillospiraceae bacterium
TACAAGCCGCTTCTGCGTTTCTGTGAGTACGATGCCTACAAGGCAATCTATTGCAGCATCTGCCGCGAGCTGGGGCGAACCTACGGCTTTAGTGCGCGGATACTGCTCAACTATGACTTCACCTTTGTTGCCATGCTGCACATGGCACTGCATGGCGAACGCCCTGACTATCAGCGCAAACGCTGCGTGTGCAACCCGCTGAAGCACTGCAATTTCTGCAAGGAGGGCGACGACGCCTTTAAGCTGACCTCCGCGATGACGGTGGAGTTCTTCTACCACAAGCTGCTGGACAACATTGCCGATTCCGGCTTCTTCGGTGGGCTGGGCTGGCGGCTGCTGAAGCTGTTTGCCGTGCCCATGCACAAAAAAGCCTCCCGCCTCTACCCTGAGCTGAGCGAGACTGTCGCCCGCTGCACAGCGGAGCAGGCGCAGGCAGAGCGCAAGCCTGACTGCTCTGTAGACGAAGCCGCCGACCCCAGCGCGAGAATGCTCAGCGAGCTGGCGGTTTACCTTTCCGAAAAGGAAATGGACAAGACCGTCCTGCGCGATTTTGGCTACTACTTCGGGCGGTGGATTTACCTTATTGATGCCTTTGACGACCTTGCCGACGATGTCCGCAAGGGCTCGTTCAACCCATTCGCACTGCGTTTTGGGCTGACGGCAGAGGATATAGAAAACGACAGCAAACGCCTTGAAGAAACCCGACTGTATGCCAACGAATGTCTTAACATGACGGTGGCAAGGGTAATAAAGGCATTTGACCTATTGAACACCGGTGCCTACTCACCGATATTCTATAATATACTGATGAACGGGCTGGGCGAAGCACAGCGCATTGCATTACACGAGAAGGAGATGCACACCACATGACCAATCCATATGAAGTTCTGGGTATTTCCAGCACCGCTACCGACGACGAGGTAAAAACCGCATACCGCGCCCTCGCCAAGAAATATCATCCCGACAACTTTGCCGAGGCACCCGACCTCGCCAGTGTCGCTTCCGAGAAGATGCGCGAAATCAACGAGGCATATGACACCATCGTTGCACAGCGCAAGGCAGGCTCCGGCTGGGAGCCCAGCGGCAAGAGCACCACTTCCTCCGCAGGCGGAAAGACCTACAGCAGCAATTCCAGCAAGTACAACAACACCTACAGCACCACCACCTCCTTCCCCAACGTGCGTGAGCTGATTATGAACAAGCGTTTTGAGGACGCAAATGCCATTCTTGACGGTATTCCCGCAGAGCGCCGCAACGCCGAGTGGAACTTCCTCAAGGGCACTATCCTCTACAGCCGCGGCTGGCTGGAGCAGGCTTACACCTATCTTCAGGCTTCCGTTAACATGGATCCCAACAACTCCGAATTCCGCGCCGCTTTCAACCAGGCCTCCAGTATGCGCGGCGGCAACAGCGGCGGCTATCGCACCGGCGGAAACGGCGGCGGCTGCCAGCCCTGCGGCTGGTGCTGCAGCCTGATGTGCGCTGACCAGTGCTGCGAGTGCTTCGGCGGTGACCTTATCTCCTGCTGCTAAGAGGATTGCTAAGTGTCCGACAAACAGAATTTCCCTGTACGCAAACAGAGCAAACGCGGCGGCATAGCAAAACGCACGGGGCAGGCGGCACTTTCCGGAGTGCTGTGCGGTCTGGCTCTTGCCATAATGCTTTCCACGCTGCTTTTCCCCAGCATGACGTATTCTATGCCCATGCTTGCGGGAGGGCTGCTCGTTATCCCCTGCATCGAATTTGGCGCAGGCGCGGCACTGACCGCTTACGCGGCGGTGTCCATACTCTCATTTATCCTGCCGGTTGACAAGGAAGCCTCGCTGATGTTTGTGCTGCTCTTCGGGCTGTATCCCATCCTGAAGAAGTTCTTTGAGCAGATTCGCCCCCGCTTTCTTGAGCTGCTTGTCAAGCTGCTGTACTTCAATGCGGCGGCTGTGGGAGCGGCTGCGGCGGCATGGCTCATCTTCCGTATCCCCATTGATGACGGCACACTGGGAAAATGGGCGGTGCCTATTCTGCTTGGGGCGGGCAACGTGCTGTTTATCATCTACGACTACACACTGACGCTGTGCGTAACCCTCTATCTGCGCAGGTTGCAGCCCGTATTCCGCAAGATATTCCAGCTTTGATTAATTGATTCTGACAGGTCGGTTTTGCGCCGACCTGTTATTTTTTTCTTTCCTGCCTGTTTATCGAATATTCAGCTTGCAAAGTGTACCGGTTTGCTATATTATGTATAATTGGAGTATAACGCCATAAGGAACGGATTTGCGGGCAGATGGGTAATACCTTGCTTCTTCAGATACAGCAAAAGGCGCAATAATCCAAAGCGGCATTCCCCCCACAGGATTAATATTCACATAACATATTTATATGATAATTACAAGAGGAGTTGGAGTATGAGCGGAAAGCGTGTTGTGGTGGTCGGTGCAGGTCCGGCAGGCATGATGGCGGCGGGCTGTGCCGCACAGCTTGGCTGCGATACTGTACTGCTGGAGAAAAACCGGCGCGTTGGCAGAAAGCTCAACATCACCGGCAAGGGGCGGTGCAACATCACCAACAACTGCACCACCGAAGTGCTTATCGCCAACACCGTTTCCAACCCCCGCTTTCTTTACAGTGCCTTCTCCCGCTTCTCCCCGCAGGACACCATGGCTTTCTTTGAGCAGCACGGTGTCCCCCTCAAGACCGAGCGCGGCAACCGGGTATTCCCCGTTTCCGACAAGGCGATGGACATCACCGATGCCCTCTTTGCCCACTGCACCAAAAACGGTGTGCGCTACGTCCCCGAATGTCCCGCAGAGGGCTTGGTCATTGAGGACGGAGCGGTTACCGCAGTAAAGACGGGCGGGCGGATTTTCCCCTGCGATAGCTGCATTATCGCGGTGGGCGGCTGCTCCTATCCCGGCACAGGCTCCACCGGTGACGGCTACGACCTTGCCCGTCAGGCGGGGCACACCGTTACAGCCATCGCCCCCTCCCTTGTACCGCTGGAGGTTGCCGAGGACGACTGCCGTCAGATGCAGGGTCTGGCACTCAAGAATATCTCCATCTCTGTCACCGACAGTAAAGGTCGGTGCGTTTACACTGATTTCGGTGAACTGCTGTTTACCCACTTCGGTCTTTCCGGTCCGGTCATTCTCAGCGCAAGCTCCCACATGAAGTGTGCGGAGGGTCACAAGGTTTCCATCGACCTGAAACCCGCACTGGACGAGAAAAAGCTGGACGAGCGCATACAGCGCGACTTTGCGCAGAATCTCAACAAGAGCTTTTCCAACTCCCTTGGGGCACTGCTGCCGCGCAGCATGGAGCCTGTGATAGTTGCCCGCAGCGGTATTCCCGCGGACATGAAGGTCAACTCCATCACACGCCAGCAGCGGCATCAGCTTGTGCAGACCATAAAGGCACTTACCTTTACCGTCACAGCCTACCGCCCCATTGAAGAAGCCATCATCGCCTCAGGCGGCGTAAAGGTCTCGGAGATTGACCCCAAGACCATGAAATCGAAACTGACCGAGGGGCTTTACTTTGCGGGAGAGATTATTGACGTTGACGCACACACAGGAGGCTTCAATCTGCAGATAGCACTGTCCACAGGCTACACGGCGGGACACTGCGCCGCAGACTTCTGTTTCTGAATAAGATACCACTCCAAGGAGGGCACTATATATGATTAACATTGCAATTGACGGTCCCGCCGGTGCGGGAAAAAGCACCCTTGCCCGCATGGCGGCGCAGAAGCTTGGATATATATATGTAGACACCGGCGCGCTTTACAGAGCGGTCGCGCTCTTTGTGCTGCAGCGCGGCTTTGACCCCCACGATGCGCAGGCAGTGTGCAATATGCTGCCGATGATGGACATTGAGCTTCGTTTTGTAGACGGAGAGCAGCGCATCTATCTCTGCGGAGAGAATGTCAGCCGCATTATCCGCACACAGGAGGTTTCCATGGCTGCCTCTGCGGTTTCCGCAATCGGCAAGGTGCGTGATTTCCTCTTCGACCTGCAGGTTGATATTGCCGAGAAAAACGACGTTATCATGGACGGGCGCGACATCGGCACCGTTGTGCTGCCCAACGCACAGGTCAAGATTTACCTCACCGCCTCGGCAGAGGAGCGGGCCAAGCGCCGCTGGACTGAGCTGCGTGACAAGGGCATAGACATCGAATACGAGGACGTGCTTGAGGACATCATCGAGCGTGACCACAACGACATGAATCGTCCTATTGCTCCCCTCAAGCCGGCTCCCGGCTCGGTCAGGCTGGACACCACCGGTCTTTCCCTCGAGGAAGCCGAAGCCGCCCTGCTCCAGACCATTCACGCACAGCTTAACGGTGGTGTGGGTGTAATCGGCAGCGGCTTTGAAGATGATTTTGACGACAGCGATTTCTGAGAACATTTTCCGGAAATACCGCTTAATAATCCATAACCCAACGGAGGTACAGCGTGAAGAATAACGCCGACAATCCCGCACAGCCCGAAAACGCGCAGAACCGCGAACGCCGCACATGGCTCTACAACCTGACCGCACCCGTCTCCTGGTGGCTGGTTTACCCCTTCTTCCGCCTGAAGATCATCAAGGGCAAGAACAACATACCGTCCTCCGGCGGTGCTATCGCCGCAGGCAACCACATTAGCTTTGCCGACCCGATCTGCCTGTACTATGCGCAGAAACGTCAGCTTCGGTACATGGCTAAAGCAGAGCTTTTCAAGAATCCCTTCCTCCGCTTCATCTGCAGAAGCTACGGTGCATTTCCCGTTGACCGCGGTAGCGCGGACAGCAGCGCGCTGGAAACTGCCCTGCAGATTATTAAGGACGGCAAGGTGCTTGCCATCTTTCCCGAAGGCACCCGCTCCAAGGACGGAACTATCGGAAGAGGCAAGTCGGGCATTGCGCTGCTTGCATATCAGTCGCAGGCTCCCATCTACCCTTTCGCCGTTTACGCAAAGAGAAAGCCCTTCCGTCACTACACTGTCGCCTTCGGTGAGCCTGTCACCGCAAAGGATCTGGGCATCGTGGAAGGCACTGCCAAGGAATTCCGCGACGGTACTCGCCGCCTGATGGAGATAATACGTCAGCTCCACGATGAGTGCCGTGAGGCGAGGGAGTGATTATATGGGCAAGACAGGAAAGCAATCCATAACCGTCGCAAAGACCGCAGGCTTCTGCTTTGGCGTTGACCGCGCTGTAAAGACAGTGGAAAAGCTGCTGAGTGAGGGACGCAGGGTGTACACCCTCGGCCCCATCATTCACAACCCGCAGGTCATCGCTGACCTTGAGCGGAGGGGTGTGCGCATTGCCGAATCCCCCGCCGACGCCCTCCCCGACGGAGTGCTGGTCATTCGCTCCCACGGCGTACCCGCCTCGGTATACGAGGAAATAAACCGTCTGGGCGTTGAGTATGTGGACGCCACCTGCCCCTTTGTCGAGAAGATACACAACATCGTTTCGGAAGCTTCCGCCCGCGGAGACACCGTCCTCATCGCCGGTGACGCCGCCCATCCGGAGGTGCTTGGCATCAGCGGACACTGCAGCGGCCCCTGTCATGTCTTTCGCGACGCGGACGAATTGGATATTCTGCTCAATAAATTGCGTTCTCAAGGCAACATTTCTGTCACTGCAGTGGTACAGACCACCTTTAATTCTGAACTTTGGCAAAAGTCTTCAGAAATTATAAAAAAAGTCTTTTCAAACGCGACAATATTTGCTACAATATGTAATGCTACACTGATGCGTCAGCAGGAGGCTGAGGAATTATCCCGCCGATGTGACCTTATGATAGTCATCGGAGGCAGGAAAAGCTCTAATACCGCCAAGCTGTTTCATATCTGCCGGAACAATTGCTCGACCCGACTGATTGAGACTGCCGCGGAGCTGCCTGCGGACGAGGTGCGGCGTGCCATCGACATTGGCATCACTGCAGGGGCATCGACCCCGGCAGGCATAATTAAGGAGGTACAGGAAACCATGTCTGAAATTATCAATGGTGAAAACTTTGCTGCGTTGCTTGAAGAATCTTTCAAGAACTCTAATACTAATGGAAAGGTAGTCGAAGGTATCGTAGTAGGGATTGCCCCCGGCGAGATTTATGTCGATGTCGGCCGCAAGCAGTCTGGCGTTGTCACCCTTGAAGAGCTTACTGACAACCCCAACCTGACACCCGCAGACTGTGTCAAGATCGGTGATCATCTCGATCTCATGATCCTTCGCACCAACGATCAGGAAGGTTACATATACCTTTCCAAGCGTATTCTTGATTCTTCCCGCGCAAGAGAAGAGCTCAAGGCCGCAGCTCCCAAGATCGTCAGCCGTTCCCGCCGCCGCAACGACGAGGAAGAGGACGTATTCCGTCCCGACGGCGATGAGGCACCCGCAGAGGTCACCGAGACCGTTGAAGAGAAGGAAGTCGAGCAGGTTATCTTCACCGGTTATGTTACCGAGATCGTCAAGGGCGGCGTAATCGTCTCCTACAAGGGCGTTCCCGTATTCGTTCCCGCAACCCTCGCTACCGCCAGCCGCGGCGAGCCCCTTGAGGGCCTGCTCAAGCAGGAGGTTCGTTTCGTTGTTCTCGAGGTTGATCCCGGCCGCCGTCGTGCTGTCGGCTCCATCCGTGCCGTCCTCCAGCAGGAGCGCCGCGCCAAGGAGAAGGAGTTCTGGGAGAACATTCAGGAGGGTCAGGTATTCACCGGTACTGTCAAGTCCCTCACCAGCTATGGTGCATTCGTTGACCTCGGCGCAGTGGACGGCATGATCCACATCTCCGAGCTGTCCTGGTCTCACATCAAGCACCCCTCTGAGGTTGTTGAAGTGGGCGATGTTGTTGAGGTATTTGTCAAGAGTGTTGACACCGAGAAGCGCAAGATTTCCCTCGGCTACAAGAAGACTGAGGACAATCCCTGGGAAATCCTCCGCACCAACTATCCCATCGGCACCATCATCGAGGCTCCCGTTGTGGGCACTCCCGCATTCGGTGCTTTCGTCCGCATCCTGCCCGGTATCGACGGTCTGGTTCACATCTCCCAGCTCAGCACCAGCCATGTCAACGTCCCCACCGATGCTGTGAAGGTTGGCGATCTGGTTCGCGCTGTCATCACCGACATCAACTTCGAGAAGAAGCGCGTCAGCCTCTCTATCCGCAAGCTGCTTGAGGATACCGCTGATGAGGTTGTCGCTGACGATGCTGAGGACGCTGCTGAGGAGACTGCAGACGAGCAGTAAGCCTCTCCCCTGTCTTAGGACACATTTCGGAGTGTTCAGCAAATAACCTCCGAAGCGACTGATAAACAAACGACCCGCTGCGCAAACGCGCAGCGGGTTTCTTGTTGCGACGCAAAGGGCGGCAGTGCATAGCCACTGCCGCCCTTTCATAGTATTATATTGCTTTACGAATAAACGGATTATTCGCAGAGCAGGTTGATGCACACAACGCTCTCGTCTACGGTGTAGCTGATTGTGCAGACTCCCTGCTCATCACTGAAGGTGTAGGCAACTGCGCCGCCATAGCCGTCGAGGGGCTCGATGCGTCCTGAGCAATCGCTGTCGGAGTACAGCACACCGTACTGTCCCTCCGCAAGCTCATTTGGGAATGCCTCCATCAGCTTTGACGCAGGAGTGTTAACACCGATATTACGGGGGCACTCGAACACGTCCTCCATCTCTGCGCTGTCCCACTGCAGTTCGCGTATCTCACAGGGGGTGTTAAGTACCGCCTCACTGAGTGCGGTAACATCCACCACTATGGGCGAGGGCACTGTAGTGCTGTTGACCTCGTCCTCAGGCAGAAAGGCTTTCAGCTTCACCCAGCCCTCAAGGGAAATCATAGTTAGGTATGTACTGCCGTCCTCTTCGCTGTATTCCCAGCTTGTTTCTATGGGAGCGACTGCCGCAAGGTAATCGCTCACTACGGAATATTTTTCTGTGATGGGTGCAATATCCTCTCTGCTGAAAGGAGCGGGTCGGTCTGCGCTCTGCTCCTGCCTGGGCGGGTCGGGCTGCTGATAATCTTCTGCTGTGCTGTTACCGCAGCCGCTGAACGACACAGCCACAGTCAGGATAAGCAGTGCGGCGGCAAGTGCCGCAATTATTCTTTTCATGCCTTGTTTTCTCCTTTTCTGACATATAGATTATATCTTACATTATCGGGGGCGGTGTGTCAATGGAGCGTTGCAAACCTGTTGTGCGCTATGCGGCAATTCTGTCGGCTGTTATGATGCTGCTCATCATGTGGGCGGTAACGCATGGCGGCAACGCCTTCGACCCTGCCGCGCCCATAGTACCTGTCACCCGAGAGGAAAGCTCCGGCACGCGCAGTGCGTTTACAGAGATTCTCTCCATCACCCACAACGGTATTGATGCAATGGACAACAACGCGGTAACTGTGGGTGGCTCTGCCGCCGCCCTCGCTGCCATACGCGCAGACGGCGAGGCTATCGGGTACATTCCTGCGCGGCTTGCGGGAAGCGAGGGGGTACGCATCGTCGCGGTAGATGGGGTACTGCCCTCTGCGGCAACAATACGCTCGGGAGAATACCCCCTCTCCCGACCGCTGACAGTGGCAATGGGCATGGAGTATTCCTATGAGGCGGCCGACCTGTGCCGCTACATATTTTCGGAAGCTGGTCGTGCGGTCATCGGCGGCTTGGGCTATGCCCCCTGCGGCGATATGACCGCGACACTGCCCGCCGTAGATAAGCGTGGCCGTATACGCATTTGCTGCTCTGCTACAGCCGCACCGCTGGTGGAAAAACTGGTTGATGAGTGGGCAGGGAATCGCCCTGACATCACTGCTGAGATACACCGCACCGACACTGCCTCCGCGCTGATGCTGCTGTTTTCCGGCACCTGCGATATTGCTGTTGCCTCCCGCACACTGACCGACAGTGAGCTGCAAAGCTGCACTGCGTCGGTCTTTGCCCTTGACAGCATTGCGGTGGTTGTCAACGACAGCAACCCTGTGTCCTCCCTGACGAGCGCACAGCTGAGGCAGATATACATGGGCGGTTATTCCTGCTGGAGTGAGGTTTTTGACAATGCTGATTGACAAACGCGGCAGGCGGAGGGCGGCTTTGATTGAGCGGCTGCTTCTGCTGATTTTTATCCTTGCCGGTTTTCTGCTTGTGCTGGCACTGGGCTGTGTGTGCCTCTTTGTGCTGCGCGGCGGGTCGGCTGCGGCAGACAGGTTTTCCGTATCCGCAATGCTGCTGGGCGACACATGGAAGCCCTCGGCGGGGCAATATGGACTGCTACCCATGCTTGCGGGCAGTGCGATGGTGGTTTTTCCCGCACTGCTCTTCGGTGTGCCCTGCGGCTTTGGGCTTGCGATATGGCTGGTGTGGTACTGCCCGCGCAGACTGTATGACATCTTCAAGCCCGCGACAGAGCTGCTGGCGGGCATACCCTCGGTGGTATACGGCTTTTGGGGAATGGAAACGCTGCTGCCGCTGATGCATCGGCTGACAGGCAGCGGTATGTGCGCGCTGACTGCTGGGCTGCTGCTTGGGCTGATGCTTACCCCCACTGCGGCGGGGCTTGCGGAGGCAACGCTGCGGGCACTGCCGCAGCATATCTACAGCGGTGCGCGGGCATTGGGCGCAGACAGAGAACAGTCAATTATCTTCGGCGTACTGCCTGCCGCACGGCAAGGTCTGGCGTCTGCCGCAATGCTGGCACTGGGTCGGGCTGTTGGCGAAAGCATGGCAGTTATCATGGTGGCGGGCAATCAGGCACGGCTCCCCCATTCGCTGCTGGACGGCGTGCGCACCCTTGCGGCGGGCATTGCACTGGAGGCAGGTTATGCCTCGGGAGACCACCGCGATGCTCTGTATTTCTCTGCCGCCCTACTGCTGTGCATCTCGCTGATGCTTGGGGCAGGCTTTTCCTTATTATCCGCACGAAGGAGCGTCAGCCGATGAGCGGGCGGGTCAGGACAATGCTCTCTGCTGCCTTTGGCGTGGCGGTACATCTCAGTACGGCGTGCTGCCTGATAACCCTCGGCGCGGTGCTGCTGTGTATTTTCGCAAAGGGTCTGCCCCATCTCCTGCCGCAAACTCTGTTTTCCATGCTGCCTGCGCTGTGCGGCAGCGGGCTGATTATGCTGCTGTCCCTTGCCATTGCGCTGCCGATGGGCGTCGGTGCGGCGGTATGCATTATTCTTCTGCCGGAGGGAAGCGCCGCTGTACGCATTATCCGCGCTGCTTCCAATGCGCTTGCCAGTCTGCCCTCCATTGTGTACGGAATGTTTGGGCTGATTGCTCTGGTCATTTCCGCAGGGTGGGGACTTTCCCTTGCATCGGGTGCGGTTACTATGTCGCTGATGCTGCTGCCGATTATATTCAGCGCGGCGGAGAGTGCGCTGAGAGATGTTCCCATTGCTATGCGCGAGGGGGCAGCAGCCCTAGGTGCAACCCCTGTGCGCTGTGCGCTGCACATAATGCTGCCCTGTGCCGCACGAGGTATTCTCGCGGGAGCGGTGCTTGCCGCGGGACGTGCCGCGGGCGAGACTGCCGCGCTTTTCTGCACCTTTGGAAGTGCGCTGAATATCCCCCACGGGCTTTCCGATTCAGGCACGACCCTCTCGGTTTATATGTACACCCTCGCCTGTGAGGGCGAAGCAGTTGGTGATGCTTGGGCGGCGGCACTGGTGCTCCTTGTGGTCACGGCGGTTTTCAATGCCGGTGCTGCCTTCCTTGCGGGCAGGCTGTCTGGCAGATAATCGGGCTGTTTATCATGGCTTCAGTCTTGCGGGCTTGTCAGCTCAACTCCGCCAATAGGTCTTATGCGCATCTTCATGCATGAGCCCTCGCCGAAAACGCTGTCCATCTCTTTCATATACAGAGCAGCACACTCAAGCGGCACAAACGCCTGTATCGTACCGGCAAAGCCGCCGCCATGCACACGCACTGCCCCCCTTCCCTGCAGAATATGCTTACTGAGCATGATGCCAAGAGGTATCGCCTGCTGTGCAGGCTGCGTGCAGGAATATAGATTCTGCAGAAGCGTGGCTGACGATTCCCCCGACAGCCGCACAAGGTTGAGAAACGCACTGATGTCACTGCATTCAAGGGCTTCTGCCTCCATCTGTGCGCGGCGGTGTTCCTCAAAGAAATGCGCTGCGCGGAGTATCGCCCGGTCGGAGCAGGTTTTGCGCACCTCGGGAAGAGAGGCGAAGAAGCCCTTTTCGTCCACCTCACGCAGACAGCCTTTGCCAAAATGGGCGGCAACACTTTCCATCTCTGCGCGTACCACGGCATATTCATCGGTCAGGTCCGCATGACTTCCCTTGGTGTCCGTGATACAAAGGCAGTAGCCTGCCTGCTCAAAGTCGTAACTGAAGCACCTGAGCATGGGATTGCGGGTATCGTGGAAATCTATCGCCACAAGCCCGCCCACTGCGCTAACCGTCTGGTCCATCAGTCCGCAATTCTTACCGAAATACACATTTTCCGCATACTGACCTATCTTGGCGATTTCAACCGCACCGGCCTTACCCCCGTTGAACTGCGCATCAATAATCGTACCTATGAGGATTTCAAAGGCGGCGGAGGAGGATATTCCGCTGCCGCTGAGCACGTCAGACGTTATGCACGCATCAAAGCCACCGACAGCAACACCCATCTGGGCAAACCGACTTACGATGCCCCGCACAAGCGCCGCCGAGCCGCCCTCCCCCGCATTGACCGACAGGTCAGCGAGTGACACCTCGAAGGGCTCATAGCTCCGCGAAGAGATGCGGATAACGCCCTCATCGTGGAAGGACACCACAGCGACAGCATCGAGATTGACTGCCGCCGCAAGCACACAGCCATGCTGATGGTCGGTGTGGTTGCCGCCTATTTCCGTCCTGCCCGGCGCGGAAAACAGCCTGATGTCCTCACGCAGGGGGTAAAGCTGTGCGAAGCGTTCTATTTCATCTATGTAACGTCTTTTCTGTCGGGCGATTATGTTTTCGTCACAACCGTAAAGCTGACCAAACAGCGGTGTCAGAACGTCGGCATTTATTTTATCTATAACTTCTCTGATATTCATATGCAGCCTTTCTGCGCCGTTTGTCCGTGGACAGACGGCGTATTATTGTACTATTATATCACAATAGAGCAGTAATGAGGATAGTTTAATATTTTGTTTATCCTTTGTTTTTATTTTTTCTGCCATTAACTGGTATAGTAAAACCGAGGTGAGCTTATGAAAAGGCTGATAATGCTGCTTTTGGCAATGGTTCTTGTACTGTACGTAAGCGGCTGTACTTACAGGGATTCGAGGGACAGCGGCAGCTATACCACAGACAGGGCACTGTGCTGGATTAAGCACGACACCCATTACGAAAAGGGCAGCCCTGTAAACATTGCGGAGTTGTACGTTACATCTTTCGATGGCAAAAGCTACGACTACACCGCCTATTCCCTCAATGATGTATTTACGCATGAGCGTGGCAACTGGAAGATAGTGAAAAATCCGCTGTCCGACAATGATACACTGCACATTGCCAATTTCAGCGACTGGGAAATTGACATTGCCCGCTTTACGCTGTCGGCGGGGTTTGCGGAAGAGACAGAGCATTATTCATTGCCGTGCAATGTGCCTGACCATGCGGCGGCTACTGGCATTAATGATGTGTTTGCCTTGACCGATGAGTACATCTATTTCACTGCAACCGAAGCAGCCGATTCCATATGCGATGTGGCTGTTTGCAGGTACAGCATAGCCGACAGCACCACCGAATTGCTGACCTCCTACACCGTTGCGAAGTCCTATTACAGCGCACCTGCGTTATCGCCCGATGGTGATATATTATTCATAGCGGAAGCCTTGGGCACTGAAGACGAAACATATGAGGGAAGCAGCTTATCCGCAAGGAAAACCTATCTGTATACGTTGTCGCAGGGAGAAACGGAATTGATTGATGAGGCACGTCTGGCGGTGTGGTCGGACGGCGGTGCGGAAATAATCTATCAGCCGCTCGACACACAGTTTATGCTGTACGATACGGAAAAGAAAACCACCTCAGTATATGTGGACAAAACACATGGGCGTAATTCGCGGTGCGATTCCTTTGCTGTTTGCGGCGATGATATTGCCTACTGGGCAAATCAGGACGACCTGTATATCCGCGATGGGATATTCACATGGACACAGATGGTGCCTGACGGCATAAAGCTTGTGGTGACAAACCGAAAGACAGACGAAGAAATGGTCATCATCGGCTATGATGATTTCAAGCAGTTTGATTATGTGGACAGCAGCCGACTGGTCTGGCTTGAGCAGGCGTGAGTTTTTTCATTGGAGGTACTTTATGCGAAAAGACATACTTAAACCATGGCTGATAACCACTGTGCTGATATGCGCCCTTGCCTGCTGCGTGGGTCTTGAGTATCCTGTGGGCATTGCCGGCTGGCTGGTTGCTGCTGTTATGGCGGTAAAGCTCCCGCTGTCTGTATCGCGGGAAAGCCTAAGGCTGAAAAGCATAGCATCGGAGGCGTACAAGCTTTCTGCAATAGCACTGCCGGCGTGCTTTACCGCTGCGGTAGGTGCGGAGGTCGGACAATGGATGACCGTAGTTTTTGCTTTCAGTGCGTTCATTCCACTGCTGTACATTTTTCTTAGCATATCACTGGTGCGAATATCGGCTGCGGTGAAACACACTTCCCGCCGTCTGGTGCTTATGACCATCGGGTACTTTGCTCTGCTGTTTGTTCCCTCATTGGCGGCGGCAAGCAGCTACAACTGCACCTTCCATTCCTATTTCTGCTATGAGCTGGACCAGTTTCTCGCAGGCATTGAGCTGGGATATTATGTACTGCCGATAACACTGGCTCTTGTGGTCACCTTTGTAATTGCTCCGATGCTGTCAAAGCATGGGCAATGGGAATCAATGGGGTGGATTGCTGCGATATACGGCGTATTCATTGCCCTGTGGCTGTTCTTTCCCCGTATCCCCATGGAAAACACCGACGGGCGCAATCCATACGTTTTCAGGCTGCTTTGCGGACGGCAGGACTTTGCCGAAACCGCCGAAATATGGCTTGTGTTCACCGCATTTGCTGTCCTTCTGGGGTGGCTTTCGTCCTTTTCCTGCACCGTTTTCAGAAAACTAAGACAACACCAAAACGCTTGATTGGGAGCAGTACAAATGAAACGGC